>JAZSAA010000353.1:0-14269 GCA_045601625.1 Clostridia bacterium
GGTGGACGACGTGGGCTTTGAGCTGTAGGAGGGCGAGATACTGGGCCTGCTGGGGGAATCGGGCTGCGGCAAGTCCACGCTGGCGCGGATGCTGATGGGGCTGATCCCGCCCACGGAGGGGGAGATCCGCTATCGCGGCCGGGTGGTCAGCGGCATGGGCGAGCGGGAATTCCGCCCCCTGCGGCGGGAGATCCAGATGGTGTTCCAGAACCCCTTCGGCTGCCTCGACCCCCAGATGAAGGTGGAGCGGCTGCTGATGGAGCCCCTTCGGCTCTGGCGCATCGGCGGGGACGACGCCGGGCGCAAGGCGCTGGTGCGGGGGATGCTGGGCGAATGCGGGCTGCCCCCGGAGAGCCTGGGCAAGCGCCCAGGCGAGTTCTCCGGCGGCCAGCTCCAGCGCATCGCCATCGCCCGGGCGCTGCTGGTGCGGCCGAAGCTGCTGGTGGCGGACGAGATCGTGTCCGCGCTGGACGTATCCGTGCAGAGCCAGATATTGCAGCTGTTGCTGGACATGCGCAGGCGCTACGGCCTGTCCATGCTGTTCATCACCCACGATTTGGCGGTGATGGCGCGCATGGCCGACCGGGTGATGGTGATGCAGGGCGGACAGCTGCGCCAGATCGGCGAATGCCGCGAGGTGATGGACCGCCCGTCGGACGGCTATATGAAAGCGCTGAAGGAGTCTGGCTACTGGCTGTGACCGGGCATACACCGCCTCGGCGGACTTCGTCGGACGGATGCCGGCGTACTTCCGTCGGGGCAGGGTCATGTAAGACCAAAGCAACGGCAGGGGCGGCAATGCACCGCCCCTGCCCGTTTGCGCTTATGCGCGCTGGGATTCCGTTTCTTTGTTTTCCCCGACGAAGCGCTTGATGAACGCCGGGTACACCGCCGTGGCAAAAATGGCTGTTATCGCAAAGGCGATCAGCTTGCCCCAGTGGTTGCCCAGCAGCCGGATGACCGTCGCGTCGGCGAGGTATTCGTTCCAGCCGTAGACGAGGAACAGGCCGACGCCGGTCAGCGCGGGCAGCGCGGGATGGCTGACGGGGATCTCGTATCGGACCCAGCGCTTCTCAATGAAGCTGCCGATGATCAGGCCGAGAAACCCGCCGCAGGCCCTGAACGTGTCGTTCATCATCACCTGCGGGTCCACCAGCAGCTTGCCGTCCACATAGTCCATGGGATAGGGCTTCTGCGTGATGTACACCAGCGTCGCGATCACCAGGAGGATGCCCGCGCCCCAGACGATGTTGACGCGCCTCTCGCCGCCGTCCAGCCAGTTGAACAGCTTGCCGACCAGGAAGATCAGTATCAGGGTTTCCGCGAAGCCCACGGCCACGTCCTGTGGCGTGTGGACGCCGAGGAAGTTCCTGGAGAACATGGTCAGCAGGATCATGACGCAACACAGCACCGCGAGCCACCTTCGGGTCTTGTATTGCCAGACGGCGACGCTTCCGTAGGTGGCGGTGGCGCACATGGTGTGGCCGCTGGGGAAGGAATACCCGGTGGCCGCGACCTTGGAGTCGCCGGCGGGCTCGATGGCGTCCGAACGGATCCAGGGCCGGTAGGCGCAGACCGTCAGCTTCAGGATGCCGTTCACCAGCTCGCCGCACCAGATGGTGGTGATGAAGCGGTATCCCCAGCGCTTGTCGACGGCCCAGTAGATCATGTAGGGCAGCAGCGGCATGATGACGACGGCGAACTTGCTGATGCCGTTGAACACCTCGTCCAGGCTGCCGCCCAGGGCATTGCGAAGGTTTTGCAGGAACAGAAGGTATTGCAGATCGAAGGTCATGTTTCCTCTCCCCTTTGGTAGATGTCGCCGGCGGCGATGAACGCCACGCATGGATCAATGTCTTCTACAGTAATATACCCTATAATCGGTCACGGTTCTGTTTCAAAACCGTTATAAATGGGATATATATGGATGTCGGATCGCGACGCGGACCCGACCGCCTGCCGGGAAACGCCCCGAGGTTTTACTTGCAACAGACCGGGGGATGTGCTATATTGACGGGGCGATCAATGTACACACAGCCGTGCGGGGAGCAGGGACCGCGACGAGTTGGTCGTCCGCGCGCGGACTTTTCGCCGAACAGGAGGATAACGCTATGGATAATTTCTTTGAGCAGGACGTCATGGAGCTGGATCTGGACGAGCTGGAGCAGGTCACCGGCGGCAAGAAGCGCCCCTTCGTGCGCTCGCTGGGTAAGGACGTCAACGTGCGCTCGGGCCCCGGCAAGGAGTATCCCGTGATCGCCCAACTGGGCTATCTGGACGAGGTGGCCGTCAGCAGCAGGAAGCTGGTGAAGGACGAGAAGTACTACTGGGCCAAGGTCAAGGTCGCCGTCAACCAGAAGCAGTACGCGGAGGGCTGGGTCTGCTCCAGGTATTGCACGGGGTGCTGGCACTGAGAGCGACGAGGGAAGCGCTGGTATACGCTTCCGGCGAATGGCGGTTCCGCGGTGCGGGATGCCGGTTTGATCTTCAAAGGCAGGGACGGCGTTGCGCCGTCCCTGCAACGTTTTTTACGGCAATGCGCAATCCGGGACAATCCCGTCCGGCCCACGGATGCAGGAAGGCCCCGTGCGGCGGGCCATCCGCGTCTCAGGGGCTTCCGGCCAGCCGCCGCATGACGTCGATGCCGGCTTCCTGGCCCTCCCGGTCGAGCCATTTGCAGGGCAGGTCGGGCGTCACATCTTCTGTCCAGGGCGCCAGGGGCCCGGGGACGACCAGGTCGATGTTGCGGCGCTCCAGGATCGCGGCCACGTAGTCGTGGATGCTGCCGAGGGGCCGGTCGAAGGCCACGCCGGCGAGGTTGCCGGGCCGCATGGCCTCGGCGTGGTGGTTGTCCGAACCGGCGGTCCGGGGCAGGCCGACGACCTCGGCGTACCGCATGGCCAGGCGGTTCCAGTCCGGCTCGTTTTCGGCGTTGTAGACCTCCACCGCGTCGCAGAGGCGCTCGGCCAGGTAGATCGTGTGGTTGTAGCTCCGGGCCCGGAAGGGGTGGGCCTGTACCACGCAGCCGCCGGCGGCGCGGACGGCGTCGTACTGCTGCCGGCGGGTCCATGCGGCCATTTCGGGGTGTTCGAGCATCCACGCCTTGTCCAGGCCGTAGATCAGGTATTCGTCGCCGTCATAGTTCTCCTCCCAGCCGAAGAACACCGGCAGGCCCCGCCTTTCGCCCTCGTTGAGGGCGTCCTCGTAGCCCGCGCAAAAGCGGTTGACGAACGTCCGCCAGGGCAGGCCGGGGTCGACGGCGCAGTTGCCCCGGCAGAAGTGGTCGGTCACGATGATGCCGGCGTAGCCCGCGTCGATGTATCTCTGTATGTAATCCCGGCCACGTGACGTTGCGCATTTGCTGGCCTGGCACGTGTGCATGTGCGTCTCGTAGATATACGCGCCCTTATGCTCATGGAATCGGTCCACAGGGTCACCTCCGCTGTTCAGGCTGCCGTCTCCATTATAATCCGAAATCGTGGGCCTGGCAAGCCTTTGGCGCGGTATGGACACGGTTTGACCTTTATGCTATAATGTCCCTGTCAAGGGCGGGAATCGGCCCCGTCGAACATGCCGGCGCGCGGGCAAGGCCCCGGCCGAGCCGTTTCGACAACAGTATCCCAGCGACAGAACCAGCGAAATGCGGAGGTCGTCACAATGGAGCGTCCAAACAGCATGCACGAGCAGAACAAGGCGCGCGTGAAATATGCCCTCATACTGAGCCTGATCGGCCTGCTCATCAACTATGTGCTCGCCCACCTCGCCACGGGCCTGAAGCTGCCCCTGTACCTGGATAACATCGGCAGCGCCATGGCTGCGGCACTGGGCGGCTATATCCCCGGCATCGTCGTCGGCTTCCTCACCAACCTGATCAACGGCATCGGGGACTACACCACCACCTATTACGGGTCGCTGACGGTGCTGATCGCCATCGCCTCGGCCTGGTTTTCCAGCAAGGATTACTACAGCTTCAGGAAGCCCTGGCGGCTGCTGGTCGTCATCGTCGTGTTCGCGCTGATCGGCGGCGGGCTGGGCTCCGTGCTGACGTGGATACTGTACGGCTTTGAATTCGGCTCGGGCCTTTCCGCGCCGCTGGCGCTGCGCATCCACGCCGGGGGCGTGCTGAGCGAGTTCTGGTCCCAGTTCACGGCGGACATGCTGATCGACCTGGTGGACAAGACGATCACGGTCCTGGCGGTGGCCATCGTGGTGAACGCCATGCCGGAGACCCTCAAGGACCGGTTCTACTTCAGCAGCTGGCAGCAGACGCGCCTCTCCCGGGAGAGGCGCGTGGAGGTGGACAATAAGCGGGCGCGGTTTATCTCGCTGCGGTCGAAGATCGTGCTGCTGGTGACGGCGGCCATGCTGGTCATTGCCGCCATCGTCACGGCCATCAGCTTCGCCCACTTCCGCACGGCCGCCATCGAGGACCAGAAGGCGATGGCGTGGGGCGTCGCCAACGTGGCGTCGGACGCCATCGACGGGGACCGCGTGCCGGATTACATCGCCCTGGGCAGCGCCGCGGAGGGCTATGACCGGGCCAACAAGCGCTTCAACGATCTCGCCGGCAGCACCGAGAGCATACAGTACGTCTACGCCTACCAGATCCGCCAGGACGGCTGCCACGTGGTGTTCGACGCCGACACGCCCGATACCCCCGGCGGCGAGCCGGGGGACGTGGTGGAATTTGACGAGGACTTCAGGAGCAAGCTGCCCGACCTGCTGGCGGGCAAGGCGGTGGAGCCCATCATCACCAACGGGCAGTTCGGCTGGCTGCTGACGGTTTACAAGCCGGTGTACGACAGCCAGGGCGCCTGCCAGTGCTACGTCGGCGTGGATGTGAGCATGGACCACATCATCAAGAACGGCTATGAGTTCCTGGCCCGCGTGGTTTCGCTGTTCTTCGGGTTCTTCCTGCTGCTGCTGACCGCCGCCATCTGGTTCGCGGAGTACAACATCATACTGCCCATCAACGCCCTGGACATCGCCACCGGCAACGCCGTCTACACCACCGAGGAGACCCGCGCCGATACCCTGCAGTGCATCCGCGAGCTGGACATCCGCACCGGGGACGAGATCGAGAACCTGTACCACTCCGTCACCCGGACCACGGAGGACATGGTGACGACCATCGAGAACATGGAGCGCCAGAGCGAGGTCATCCGGAAGCTGCAAAACGGCCTGATCATGGTGCTGGCGGACATGGTGGAGAGCCGGGACAAGTGCACCGGCGACCACGTGCGCAAGACCGCCGCCTATACCGACATCATCATGCGCGAGCTGAAAAAGGAGGGCGTCTATACCGACCAGCTGACCGACGCCTTCATGGACGACGTGGTCAACTCCGCGCCGCTGCACGACATCGGCAAGATCCAGGTCTCCGACACGATCCTCAACAAGCCCGGCCGGCTGACGGACGAGGAGTTCGAAATCATGAAGACCCACACCACCGCCGGCGCCGAGGTCATCGCCCACGCGATGAACACGGTTTCCGAGGGGAATTCCGGCTACCTGAAGGAGGCCATGAACCTGGCCCACTACCACCACGAGAAGTGGAACGGCCAGGGCTATCCCTGTGGGCTGGCGGGGGAGGACATCCCGCTTTCCGCGCGCATCATGGCGGTGGCCGACGTGTTCGACGCGCTGGTCTCCAGGCGCAGCTATAAAGAGGGCTTCCCGTTCGAGAAGGCCATGGCGATCATCCAGGAGGGCTCCGGCAGCCATTTCGATCCGAAGATCGCCGAGGCGTTCATGCGCGCGTCGGATGAGGTGCGCCGGGTGATGAACAGCAACATGAGTGTATAGCGTCCGACGCGGCGAAGGGGCGGTGTCACAATGAACAGAAGAAACATTACCAGGCTGGCATTTGCCATCGTCATACTCAGCTTTGTGCTGTCGACGTTTGTATCGCTGTGGTCCCTGCGGCTCATGGCTGATCGGAACATGGAGGAGCTGAGCAAGTCGCTGGCGTCGCGCATCTACGATTCCATCAGCGGCGAGCTTATGGAGCCGATCACCGTGTCCCGTTCGATGGCCAGGGATACGTTCCTGATCGACGCGATGAAAAACGAAGCCTCCGCCGGGACGAAGGCGACGTCCCTGCGACTGGCCGAATACCTGTCCGGCCAGAAGGACGCCTTCGGTTATGAGGCAGCGTTCGTGGTTTCCGACGCCACCATGTGCTACTATTCCTATGGCGGGATCAACAAGCAGATGGACCTGTCCAGGAGCCACCGCGACCAGTGGTACGCCCAGTTCGTCGCCACGCGCAAGGCCTACGAGCTGGACGTGGACCGCGACGAGCTGAGCCAGGACCAGTGGACGGTGTTCGTGGACGCCCGGATCGAGGACGAGGGCGGCAGGCTGCTGGGCGTGTGCGGCGTCGGCGCGCGGATCACGGGCAAGCAGGACCTGTTCGTGTCGCTGGAGAGGGAATACGGCGTCAAGATCAGCATGATCGACGATGACGGCCTGATCCTGATGGACACCGACGAGGACAAGATCGAGACCGAATACCTGTCCGGCGTGCCCACCAGCCAGAGCAGCGACTACGTATACCGGAACCTGGGCGAGGGACACGCGGTGGTCTCAAAGTACATCGACCGGCTGGGCTGGTACCTGGTCATCCAGAGCGACGGCGCGGCCGAGCGCAGCGAGCTGCTGAACGTGCTGCTGCTGAACGTCGTGCTGTGCGCCGTGGTGCTGGTGATCATGCTGCTGGCGATCCGCATAATCATCGCGCGCACACGGGCGCTGACCAGCGCGTCCTTCGTGGACCAGTCCACCCAGCTGTTGAACCGCAGGGCCTTCGAGGAAAAGAAGGCGGAGCTGGTCCAGTCGGGTCTGAGGGAGGACTTCGTCTACGTCACCGCGGACCTGAACGGCCTCAAGCGGGTGAACGATAACCTCGGGCACACGGCGGGGGACGAGCTGATCAAAGGTGCGGCGGACTGCCTGAAGGCCTGCTTCGGGAAGTACGGCGACGTCTACCGGATCGGCGGGGACGAGTTCGCGGCCATGCTGCTGCTGTCCGACGACCGGCTCAGGGAAGCCATGGCCGAGCTGGACAGGACGACGGCGGCCTGGGCCGGAGAGCAGGTCAGGGGGCTTTCGATCTCCTGCGGCTACGCCTCCAGGCGGGAGTTCCCGTCCGGGAACATCGGCGAACTGATCAAGATCTCCGACGAGCGGATGTACGCGGCGAAGGCCGACTATTATCGGCGAACCGGCATCGACCGGCGGCGGTGAGGGCGGAGCCGCTTCAATAAAAGACCTTCGCGGCGCCCTTCCCGCGGGACAGCAGCTGCCGCTGGAGCGCGGCGGCTTCCTTCGCGACGGCCGGGAAATCCAGCTTCAGGACCCCGTCGTACTTCAGGAATTCCCCTTCCACCATCGTGTAGCGCACGTTTGCGCCGGTGGCGGCGTACAGTATCGCCGGGACGGGATGGTAGTGCGCCATGGTGTCGGGGGTATGCAGATCCCAGACGACCAGGTCGGCGACGGCGTTTTCCTCGATCCTGCCGGTCTCCGGGCCGAACACGGCGTGCCCCGCCATCAGCCTGCGCCAAACTTCCACGGCGGGATGGAGGGTCGCGTCAGACTGGTTGAACTTTTCCAGCATGGCGAACAGCCGGGCCTGCTCCAGTGGGTTCACGGTTCCGGAGCTGGCCGCGCCGTCGGTGCCGAAGCTGTAGTTCACCCTGTCAGAGAGATCGAAGAATCCGCCCCGGCCGGACGCCAGGCGCATGTAGGTCTTGGGGCAGAACGCGAACCAGGTGTTTTCGTTGATACAGCGCAGGTCGTCCTCCGTCACCCACAGCCCGTGGGCGACGAGGGTCGGCAGCTCAAACCCGCCGGCGTCGTACACGCGCTGGAAGGGCGTCCTTCCGGTGCGCTCCAGGGATTGCTCTACCTGCAGCCGCGTCTCCGCAAGGTGCAGGTGGATCGGCAGGCCCAGCCGCCTGGCCGCGTCGATGATCTCCGCCAGCGTGTCCCCCGGGCAGGTGTAATCCGAATGGGGGCCGAACCGAAGGCTTATTCGGCTGGAGTCGTCCCGGTGATCGGCAAGGAATTCGCCCACCTGGGCCAGCCGGTCCCGGTAGTCCGGCGTCATGCCGAAGATGGTCGGCGCGATGTCCATGCGGATGCCGGTGTCCTTCGCCGCCTGGAGCACCTGGGCTTCCCCGAAATAGTGGTCGGCCACCGCGGTCACGCCGTTGTTCAGCATCTCCGCGATGCCCAGCAGGGCGCCGACGTAGATGTCCCGGTCCGTCATCTTGCTCTCGTAGGGCCAGATCATCTCGTTGAACCAGACCTCCGGGGGAACGTCCTCGGCGATCCCCTTGAAGATGTTCATGGCCGTGTGGGCGTGCAGGTTCACAAGGCCGGGGCTGACGCAGCAGGACGAGCAGTCGATGCTGTCCGAAAGGCTTCCTTCCGGCCGGGGCGCGCCCGAATCGCGGATCGCCGCGATGCGGCCGTCCCGGATGTAGATGTCCCTGTGGGTCAGGCATTCGCCCGTGTGCGTTATGACCGTCGCATTGTACAACCTGATCATCGACGTCGCCTCCTGCAGGTCTTTTGGAATCGGGACGTCAGGTCCCGCCGGTTTCATTTTAGCACAGGAGAGCGCGGGTGTCCACAGGCAGTTGCCGCCGGACCCGCGCCACGACCGACAGACAGCGACGGGGAGGTGGAAGCGTGGATATCATCGCCATCGACCTGAAATCCTTCTATGCCTCCGTGGAGTGCAGGGAGCGCGACCTCGACCCGCTGACCACCAACCTGGTGGTGGCGGACGCCTCCCGGACGGAAAAGACCATCTGCCTGGCCGTGTCCCCGTCGCTGAAGGCCTGGGGGATACCGGGCCGACCCAGGCTGTTCGAGGTGGTCCAGCGGGTGCGGCAGGTGAATCGGGAGCGGCAGCGGCTCGCCCCCGGCCGCAGGCTGACGGGGGAGTCCTGCTCGGCCCCGGAGCTGGCCGCCGACCCCTCCCTGGCGGTGTCCTACCTGGTCGCCCGGCCCCAGATGGCCCACTACATGAAGATCAGCACCCGGATCTACGACATCTATACCCGGTACATCAGCCCCGAAGACATCCACGTCTATTCCATCGACGAGGTCTTCATCGACGTGACCAACTACACCCACCTGTACAGCGGCGAGGCGGCAAAGGCGGGCATGGACGTGGTGCGCTACATGGCGCTGATGCTCATTCGCGAGGTGCTGGCCGAGACGGGCATCACCGCTACCGCGGGCATCGGAACGAACCTCTACCTGGCGAAGGTGGCCATGGACGTGGTGGCGAAGCACGTGGAGGCGGACGCCGACGGCGTGCGGATCGCCGCCCTGGACGAGATGACCTACCGGCGCGCGATGTGGGAGCACCGCCCCCTGACGGATTTCTGGCGGGTGGGCAAGGGCTACGCCCGAAAGCTGGAGGCCGCGGGGCTGCGCACAATGGGCGATATCGCCCTGTGCTCGGAGCAGAACGAGGAGCTGCTCTACCGGCTGTTCGGGGTCAACGCCGAGATGCTGATCGACCACGCCTGGGGCTGGGAGCCCTGCACGATCCGGGACATCAAGGCCTATCGGCCGGAGAACAACAGCCTCTCGGTGGGACAGGTGCTCCAGGGTCCCTACACTGCCGAAAAGGCGCGGCTCATCGTCCGGGAGATGACGGACGGGCTGGTGCTGGACCTGGTCAGGAAGGGCCTGGCCACGGACCAGATGGTCCTGACCGTCTGCTACGACATCGAGAACCTGGCCAGGCCTGAGATACGCAATCGCTACAAGGGCCCGGTGACGACGGATTTTTACGGCCGCGAGGTGCCCAAACAGGCCCACGGCTCCATCAACCTGGACGGTTATACCTCCTCCACGAAGCGGATCATCGGCGCGACCCTGTCGCTGTACGACAGGATCGTCGACCCGGAACTGCTGGTGCGGCGGATGTACGTGGTATGCAACCATGTCAAAGACGAGGCGGAGGCGACGGCGGCGGCCGAGGCCAGGCCTGTCCAGCTGGATATGTTCACCGACTACGGCGCGCTGGCGGCAGAGGCGGAGGCCCGCAGGGCCGAGCGCGAGCGCGAGCGCAAGCAGCAGGAGGTCGTGCTGGCGATCAAGGAAAAATGGGGCAAAAACGCCATCCTCAAGGGCATGAACTTTGAAGAAGGCGCGACCGCCCGGGAGCGCAACGGGCAGGTCGGCGGGCACAGGGCATAGAGGCGCGAACGATCGAAAGGAGGCGTGACGGTGGGCAAATACGACGCCATCATGGACCATCCCCATCACGTGTCCGCGGCGCACAGGCCCATGGACATGATCAGCCGGGCGGCTCAGTTCAGCCCCTTCGCCGCGCTGACGGGGTACGGCGCGGCGATCGAGGAGGCTGCGCGCCTGACCGACCGGCGCATCGAGCTGACCGAGGCGGAGGAGGCGGAGATCAGCGAGGCGCTGGGCCGTATCGTGTCCGGGGGCGAGGCGCAGCTGACCTACTTCGTGCCCGATCGTCGCAAGGACGGCGGCCGGTATGTGACGGAGAAGGTGACCGTCAGGCGGATCGAGCCGACGGAGGGAAGGGTCGTGCTGGCCGGGGGACGGAGCATCGACATCGGCAGCATCATCGGGGTGGAGCTGTAATCCCGAAAGGGCCGGGGAAGGCACATTTTGATGCGGGCGGGAAAAATACCCTGTCCCACCGCGCGGGAGCATCCCCTGATTTCACAGAAAATTATCGCGCGTGGGGTATTGCATTTGCTGCTGCCTTATGCTATAATACCGTTCGTTGGTTGATTCGGGGTTGACCGCCCCGGATCGCAAAACTGAATATGGAGAAGTCGCCTAGCTTGGTCGAGGGCGCACGACTGGAAATCGTGTAGGCGTCAAAAGCGTCTCGAGGGTTCGAATCCCTCCTTCTCCGCCAAAGGAAAAGCCCTTGAAATGTATATTTTCAAGGGCTTTCCTGTGTTTTAAGCCGGGATAAGAACAGAGGCGGGACCTCCCGGCGTGCCCACTGTATAATACTAATTTCAATCTAAATATGTACAAGCATGTGAGGGCATTTTTCGACATACCAAGGCGAAGGCCCGCAGGCTTGCTGGCGGCAAGTCAAGGGGCTTCAACGCTGGTATGGCGAAAAAGGCACCGCAGGATTGTATAGGGTTAGGTTGAGATTGGTATAAACTGTGTGACGACATCAAAGGGGGAAATAGCCGTGAGTGATCATTTTTTCGGCTGGGAACGGGCGACGGTGCCCGCGTTGAACCGGGATTATCCGGGCATCGACACGCCCCGGGACCTCTATGACGCACTGCTGGGGCTGTGGTGCGCCGATACCTGCGCGCCGCGGATGCGGGGGGGATGGACCGCGGAGAACCCCACCCTGGGCCAGTGTTCGATCACCGCATTCCTGGCGCAGGACATCTTCGGCGGGAAGGTGTACGGCGTGCCGTTGAAGGACGGCGGCTTTCACTGCTTCAACGTGGTGGACGGGCAAAGGTTTGACCTCACCAGCCAGCAGTTCGGCGATGGGGTACTGAAATACGACGACTGCCCCGAGCAGTTCCGGGAGGTCCACTTCGCCAAAGAGGAGAAGCGGCAGCGGTATGAAAAGCTGAAGGGGATGCTGAGGGTAAAGACGGCCGGACGGTAAAATGCAGCGGCGGCGCCCGCGCCGCCATGTCGGTCCCGATTGTAATGATGGCAATGTGACGTCGCAGGCGCCGCTGCAATGCTGCGCTTCGTCCGGGAGGTGTATACATGTCCCTGTTCAAACGGAAAAAGAGTGTCGATATCCACTTCGATCCCGATACCCAGATTCCCGCGGTGCGCCGGAGCATCTGCACCGGGGAGATGACCGTGGGCTTCATCGACAAGGCCACTGGCAAGTTCATCGACCTGATGTGCGTGGACCGGAAGGGCCTGGAGGATTTCATGAAGGACATCGGTGTGGAGGAGATCAAAACCATCTATTGACATTGCATCGAAAGCATAAGATCCTTTACGCTGTGCCAGGGCGTGTTTCTAAATCGGCATCCCACGAAGTGGGACCACCATGAATGAAACACAGGACGTAATGTTTGCGCCATACCGCAAAGCGTAGTAAACTAAGGATACGGCGATGGTCGAGTAAATCAGAAACACACCCTAAGCCTGCGGCCACGACTGCGCTACGCTCCGCTCAGGATGACAGGCTGAATTCGTTGTCATCCTGAGCGGAGCCGCGATAGCGGCGTAGTCGAAGGATCTTTCTCATTGTCTCGCGTAACACAAAGCTAAAGTGTTAATATACAGAAGTTAGCCCTGTCGCTCTTGACAGGGCTTGGATTCCTGTATACAATAATACAAACATTCTGTCCGCGCTCGCCGCGGACGCGGGAGATGAGACCATGCTGGAAATGTCCAACAAGACCAATCTGCTGGAACAGCGGCAGTACAAGTATTCCCTGCAGGACGTGCCCGAGGCGAACCTGTACCGGGATATCTACCCCTATGACGAAATACCGCGCATCGCCTTCAACCACCGGCGCGTCCCCATGGGCATGCCCGAGGACATATGGATCACCGATACCTCCTTCCGGGACGGCCAGCAGTCAGTGGAGCCCTACACGGTCAAGCAGATCGTGGACCTGTACAAGCTGATGGCCCGACTGGGCGGCCCCTACGGCGTCATCCGACAGACGGAATTTTTCGTTTACAGCGAAAAGGACAGGAAAGCCCTGTCGGAGTGCATGGACCTGGGCTATCGCTTCCCGGAGATTACCACCTGGATCCGTGCCACCCGGGAGGACTTCAAGCTGGTCAAGAACCTGGGCATCCGCGAAACGGGCATACTGGTGTCCTGCAGCGACTACCACATCTTCAAGAAGATGCAGATGACCCGCAAGCAGTGCATGGAGTACTACCTCAAGACCGTAGCGGACGCCTTCGAGGCCGGGGTCATGCCCCGCTGCCACCTGGAGGACATCACCCGGGCCGACTTCTACGGCTTCGTGGTGCCCTTTGTCAACGAGCTGATGAAGATGAGCCAGGACGCGGGCATTCCCGTGAAGATCCGCGCCTGCGACACCATGGGCTACGGCGTGCCCTATTCCGAGGTGGCGCTGCCCCGCAGCGTGCCCGGCATCATCTACGGCCTGCAGCACTACTCCGACGTGCCCAGCGAGATGCTGGAGTGGCACGGCCACAACGATTTCTACAAGGCCGTGGCCAACGCTTCCACCGCGTGGCTGTACGGCGCCTCGGCGGTGAACTGCTCACTGCTGGGCATCGGCGAGCGCACCGGCAACATTCCGCTGGAGGCGATGGTGATGGAGTACGCCAGCCTGCGCGGCTCCCTGGACGGCATGGATCCCACCGCCATCACCGACATCGCCCGCTATTTCCGGGACGAGATCGGCTATGATATTCCGGTGATGACGCCCTTCGTGGGCCGCCAGTTCAACACCACCCGGGCGGGCATCCACGCCGACGGCCTGCTGAAGGATGCCGAGGTGTACACCATCTTCGACACCCGCAAGATTCTGGGCCGCGCCCCGGCGGTGATGATCGGCAAGGCCAGCGGCCTGGCGGGCATCGCCTACTGGATCAACGAGAACTACCAGCTGGTGGGCGACCAGGCCGTGGACAAGAAGGACCCGCTGGTGGTGGCCCTGAAGCAGTGGACCGACGCCGAGTACGAGGACGGCCGCCAGACCACGCTGTCCACCACCGAGCTGGAGACGAAGATCGAAGAATTGTCCGCCGGCCGCTTCCGCAGGCTGTAAGGAGGGGGAAAACATGAGAGATTACAAGACCATATCGCTGTCCGACCAGGTTTTCGAGCGACTGGAGGACGACATTCTCAGCGGCAAGTATGAGCGCGGAGAGATCATCACCGAATTGCAGCTCTGCGCCGAACTGGGCGTCAGCCGCACCCCCGTGCGCGAGGCGCTGCGCCGCCTGTTCCAGGAACACCTGGTGGAGGATACACCCAAGGGCACGATGGTGCTGGGCATCACACCGAAGGACTATCGGGACATGACGGAGATTCGCCTGCGCATTGAGGAAATGGCCGTACGCGGCTTCGTGGAGAACGCCGACGATGACAACCTGAAAGCGCTGAATGAAGCCGTGGATTTCCAGGAATTTTACCTCTCCCGGGAAAATGTGGATCAACTCAAGGCCCTGGACGGACGCTTCCATGAAGTGATTTACGATGGCTGCGGCAGCATCGTGCTGGGGGATACCCTCTCACCGCTGCACAAGAAGACGCAGCAGTACCGCC
>JAZSAA010000354.1:0-6321 GCA_045601625.1 Clostridia bacterium
GCGATGCTGGCCAGCATATTGCGCAAGGCCGGCTATCGCACGGGGCTGTACACCTCGCCCTACATCATCCGCTTCAACGAGCGCATCCAGGTGGACGGCGAGCAGATCCCCGACGAGGCCGTGTGCGAGCTGACCGAGTTCCTCAAGCCTCACGCCGAGGCCATGGCCGACCATCCCTCGGAGTTTGAGATCGTCACCGCCATCGGCTTTGAGTATTTCAAGCGGCAAAAGTGCGACATCGTGGTGCTTGAGGTGGGCATGGGCGGCGAATGGGACGCCACCAACGTCATCGAGGACAACGAGGCCGCGGTGATCGTGAACATCGGCCTGGACCACACCCAGGTGCTGGGCGACACGGTGGAAAAGATCGCGCTGACCAAGTCCGGCGTGGTCAAGCGGGGCTGCCCCTGCGTGATGTACCGGCAGAAGCCGTCGGTGGAGGCCGTGTTTGAGGAGGTCTGCCGGAAGCTGGACGCCCCCTTCACCCTGGCCGACTTCGACAGCCTGCGCCCCACCTGCGACGGGCTGGACGGCCAGCGCTTCGACTGGGGCGATATGAAGGACCTGCGCATTCCCCTGCTGGGCGCGCACCAGCTGAAGAACGCCTGCAACGTGCTGACCACCGTGAACGTGCTGCGCGGGCGGGGCTGGAACATCCCCGAGGAAGCCGTTCGGGAGGGCCTGGCCACCGTCACCTGGCCGGGGCGCTTCCAGCTGATGCGCCGGGACCCGCTGTTCATCGTGGACGGCGGCCACAACCCCCAGTGCCTTGAGGCGCTGGAGAACGCCATCAAGGCCTACCTGCCCGGGCGGAAGCTTGTGTTCCTGAACGGCTGCATGGCCGACAAGGACTACGGCGACATGTTCCGCTGGCTGGCCCCCTACGCCCAGGAATTCGTGACCGTCACCCCCCGCAACCCCCGGTCGCTGCCGGCGGAGGAGCTGGCCCGCTACATCACCGACAACCTCGGCGCGAAGGCCACCCCCTGCCCCACCGTGGCGGACGGCGTGGGCACCGCCATCGAAAGGGCCGGGAAGGACGGCGTGGTCTGCGCCTGCGGCTCGCTGTACATGATCGGCGACATCGTCGAGGCGCTGGAGGCGCTGTGACCGCGGCTCATAAACCGTCTATAGTTTTTTACATTGAAAAACCTTGACAAATCCGGGCTTTGGGTGTATTATAATTAAGCGCTTTGAGGAAAGCCCAAGCGTGGTCCCTTAGCTCAGCTGGATAGAGCGTCTGGCTACGGACCAGAAGGTCAGGGGTTCGAATCCCTTAGGGTCCGCCATCAGTACCGGTATTAGGTACAGCAAGCGAGCCTGTCAGAAATGACAGGCTCGCACTTCTTTATACGCATCCCCGTCCGACAGGAATGGCACAGGCACGGCGCGATGGCCCGGCTCCGCCCGGCGGCGGATCAGGCAGGGAAGACCGTCGTACCCTTGAAAGGGCGGCGGTCTTTTTTATCCGGGGCATCGGCTGCCTCCCCGGCCAGGGAGGCGGCGCAGATCGACGCTTCTGCCCCGGAAGGCGCCGCCTGAATCAATATGCCTCCTTCCAATTGACAAAGCATTATTAGAATGGTAAACTATCTGTAATTGTAGGCAAATTCAGGAGGATGCACGGGCATGATTGATCAGAACAGGTTGAGGCGGGTCAGCATCGTTCTTTTCATACTATCGCTGGTCATGCTGGTGGTTCACATGGAATCCCTCGTCCGGTTTAACCGGCGCGAGTTCCACATTCACGGAAACGACAGCGCCGGGAACGTCCAGATGGAGATCAACGCCAGGGCCGACAGCACCAGCACCTGGCTCAAGCGGGATTTTGAGATGGACGACGGCCGGACGGTGGACCTGATCGGCCAGACCATCGACGGCACCCTGCGCAACCAAAGCGGGGACACCCTCCAGGATTGGGAGCTGCAAATCAACATCGTCGGGGACTGCTATATCAACCAGGCCTGGAACGGCGAGGTGGAGATCCACCAGTTCACCGGCACAGACCGGGAAAAGGTCCAAAGGATGAACCTCCAGAACTACCAGCTGGAGGACGTGACCTTTGAATACCGCTACGACGGGGACCTGCTGATCCCCCTGCAGGCGGGCGACTATGTGATCTACTACCCCAGCACCCGCTTCAGCGAAATGCCCGTCAGCGGCGGGGACGAGGTCAAGTTCGGCGTGATCTTCTACTACCTGGACGAGCTGGATCTGTCCGACTACGACGTGAAGATCCACTTCCACCGGTCCTTCACCCAGGGCATCCCCTTCTACGCCTTCATCGTTCTGACCGCGCTGTGGATGCTGGCCATGACGCTCAACGGCGCCAGCGCCCTCGCCTACCGCCGGGCCATCAAGGAGATGGAGCTGCGAAAGGCCGGCGTCTTCAGCATGTCGGACATCTACGACCTCATATACATCATCCACCTGCCCACCGGGGAGATGACGCCGGTTTCCGTCGATGAAAAGATGGAGCGCGATCGGCCGAAAAACAAGACCGCGAAGGAGCTGCTCACGGAATCGGTCATGAAGGACGCGGAGGAAAAATACCGGGAGCGCATGCTGGAATTCGTGGACACCGATACCCTGCCGGAGCGCCTGAAGGGGCGCAACAGCGTCGTCAGCGAGTTCAAGAGCCTGCAATACGGCTGGTGCTCCACCCGCTTCTACGCCATGGACCGCGTCGAGGGCAAGCCGCTGGAGAACGTGGTCTTTACCGTTCAGAACATCAACGATGAAAAGCAGGAGGAGGAAGCCATCATACAGCAGATCGAGGCGGCGGAATCCATCAACAGGGCCAAGGCCGCTTTCATGGACAACATCGCCGACGACCTGCAGCGACCGCTGGAGAAGCTGGTCGTGCTGAACGGGCAGATCCTCGAGGAGAGCGGCGAGGAAGCCATCAAACGGTATGCCCGCAGCGCCTACGGCACGGCGAGTCGGGTGCTCATGCTGACGGAGGGCCTCGTGAGGGGCTTTGAAATCGAATCCGGGAAGATCAAGCCCGCCGAGAAGCCCTATTCCCTGCGGCGGCTTTTGACCGACACCCTGCAAATCGTACTGCCCCTGGCCAGGGAAAACCGGTTCACCGTGGCGCTGGACGTGGCCGAGGCGCTGCCCGACCGGCTGGAGGGCGATGCCCGGATGCTGCGGGAGGTGCTGGTGAACATGGTCTCCAGCAGCCTTCCCACGGCCAACGGAGGCCAGGTGCAGCTGGCCCTCTACGGCAAGTCCGTGGAGGACCGGATTCACCTGCTGTTCTCCGTGCGCGTCCATTCGGAATCCGCGCGCGCGGACGAGGCGCCCGGCATGAGCAAACAGGTCGCCTCCGTCCTGCTGACGGGCATGGGTTCGGCGCTGAAGTCCGTCCGCTCCCCCGCCGGGCACAGCGAGGTTTACTTTGAGATCGAGCAGCGGGTGCTGGAATCGACGCCCATCGGCAGGCTCTCCACCGAAGACGCGGATGCCTGATATCCCGATGCCATCGGTTTCATTGGTCTGGATTCAGGGGAAAGGAAACTGAAAAATGGTTACTGCCGGCTTTGGCGTCTGTCTGGTGATCTCGGTTCTGACCACGCTGTATTTTGCCCTGAGAAACGACGATCACGTAAACAGCTATGACTGGTCCATATCGCTGCTGCTGCCCTTCATCATCATGGGGTACTGGCTGAAGACCCAGACCGCCTCCCAGGAGGCGGCCCTGGTGCTGTTTGTGTATATCAACCTGGCCTCCACGGTGCTGCTGGCGGTGATACTCTTCTCCATGCTGCGGCACCTGGGGATTCCCGTGAATCCCTGGCTCAAGTTCTTCGTATACGGCGCCGCCTTTACGCAGCTGCTCCCCGTCTGGTTGACCTTCCACAGGGGCGTGCCCGAGGGCATGATCCAGATCACGGACACCGGCGACGGCTACGCCACGCGGATGGTCGGGGGCTCCTTTGCCTTCTCCCACGTCACCTTCGTGCTGGCGCTGATGATCATGGTCATCGGCGTCGTGGCCATGGTACAGGCCCGCCACAGGACCTATTCCCGCCGCACGCTGGGCTTCTTCATGCTCTTCGTCGGCGCGGGAATGCTGATCTATGCCCTCGAAAGCCTGCTGGACATGAACTTTTCCGCGCTGCCCTACCTGTACATGGCCGGAAACCTTATGCTCGTGCTGAATTACGACCACACCCGCGCCCACGACATTTCCAGCCTGATCTCCGACAACCAGAAGGCCATGAGCCGCGGCTATGTGGCCATCGGCCTCAACGGCTGGTTCCTGAGTGCCAACAAAAAGTGCTTTGAATTCCTCCCGGACCTGAAGAACCAGCGGGCGGACGCCCGCATCCCGGAGGACAGCCCCTCCGGCAAGATCCTGCGCGGCATCATCGACAACTACAACGCCAGCGGCACCGCCACGGCCACGTTCCGTTCGGGAGAGCGCACCTTCGCCTATGAGATCGCCCCCTTCCGGCTCCACCAGGACAGCTCGCCCCAGGGCTACCTCATCGATATCCGGGACGTCACCGAGGAGACGAGGAACCTGGAGATCCTCTCCGACTTCAACGCCCGCCTCAACCAGGAGGTGGCGGACAAGACCCGCAGCGTCGAAAAGATGCAGGAGAAGCTGGTGCTGAGCCTGGCGGACATGGTGGAAAACCGGGACAGCAACACCGGCGGCCACGTCAAGCGCACCAGCGACGTGGTGCGCATCCTGGTGGAGGACATCCAGGCCAACCAGTACTTCCCCCTCAGCGACGAGCTGGCCGAGGACACCGTCCGGGCCGCGCCTATGCACGACCTGGGGAAGGTCAGCATCGATTCCAGTATCCTCAACAAGCCCGCCCGCCTGACCCCGGAGGAATTCACCATCATGAAGACCCATTCCACCATCAGCGGCCAGATGGTCCGGATCCTGCTGGAGGGCATGGAGGAGGAGCATCTGGTCGAGACCGCCTACCACGTGGCCCGCTTCCACCACGAGCGCTGGGACGGCAAGGGCTACCCCGAGGGCCTGGTGGGCGAGATGATCCCGCTGGAGGCGAGGATCATGGCGGTGGCGGACGTCTACGACGCCCTGGTCAGCAAGCGCGTCTACAAGGAGCCCATGAGCTACGAAAAGGCCGCGCAGATCATGGAGGAGGGCATGGGCACGCAGTTCGACCCCAACATGCACCTCGTATTCCTGAGCTGCCGAAGCAGGCTGGAGCACTATTATTCCCTGGCGCAGTAAAGCCGCGGGCTTGTGGGCAGGGCGCAGCTTGAAGGGTCCGCCGCGTTCAGGGGCGTTCCCGTATGCGATTGCCCTGGTTTATACCTTTTCTTTACTTGCCAAATCCCCCTTTTGGCACTATAATGGATTCAATCGAACACACTGCGATTGAGGAAAAAGGCGACGGCCTGGCGCGTTCAGAGAGCCGGTGGAAGGTGCGAACCGGCGGCGCGGGCCCTTCGCTTCCGCTTTCCGAGCATCCGGCGACGAGCCGGAGGGGCGCGCCCCCTACAGCGCACATCAAGACGGCCTGTTTACAGGCAAGCCGGGTGGCACCGCGGAGCTCTCCGTCCCAGGCATACGGGACAGGAGGGCTTTTTTCAATCGCGCGTTGGCGGTGAACCGTTCCCTATCGCAATTCAAGGAGGAAGTAAGGACATGCTGGACATCAACCTGATTCGCACGAATCCCGAGCTGGTCAAGGAGAACATCAAGAAGAAATTCCAGGACGAAAAGCTGCCCATGGTGGACGAGGTGCTGGAGCTGGACAGGAAGAACCGCGAGGCCATCCAGCGGGCGGACTACCTGCGCTCCCAGCGCAACAGGATCTCCAAGCAGATCGGCGCGCTGATGGGCCAGGGCAAGAAGGACGAGGCCGAGGCCGCCAAGCAGCAGGTCAAGGACATGCAGGACGAGCTGGCCGCCATCGAGCAGAAGGAGGTGGAGTACGCAGAGGAGATCCGCAAGCGCATGCTGGTGATCCCCAACATCATCGACGCATCCGTACCCATCGGCAAGGACGACAGCGAGAACGTGGAGAACGAGCGCTTCGGCGAGCCCGTGGTGCCCGAGTGGGAGATTCCCCACCACGTGGACATCCTGACCCGTCTGAACGGCCTGGACCTGGATTCCAGCCGCCGCACCACCGGCTACGGCTTCTACTATCTCAAGGGCGACATCGCCCGGCTGCACAGCGCCATCCTCTCCTACGCCCGCGACTTCATGATCGACCGGGGCTTCACCTACTACGTGCCCCCGTTCATGATCCACGGCAACGTGGTCACCGGCGTGATGAGCTTCGCCGAGATGGAGAACATGATGTACAAGATCGAGGGCGAGGA
>JAZSAA010000355.1:0-2288 GCA_045601625.1 Clostridia bacterium
TTTAGTGGTTAGTATTTAGTGGTGGTGCAAATCCCTACGGGATTTGTTTGATTATAAGGAAACGGTAGAGGCTTCAACGTTTCTTGATCCCTTGAATCAAAAGAAATCCGCAAGGATTTCCTCCTCCACTAACCACTAAATGCTAAATACTAAATACTGAATTCTGATTTGTCGCAGCGCGACAAATCAGAATTTATCCCTTCCTCAGGAGCATACCATGCACAATTCATACGAATCCCAGCCCCATCTCCGCCCGATTCCCCAGCAGCGGGTGATCGAGAAGATGGACTGGTACATGAGCCGGCGGGACTACGCCGGGGCGGAGCGACACCTGCTGTACTGGCTGGAGGAGGCCCGGCAGGGGGGCGACCTTCGGGGCGAGCTGATGCTGCGCAACGAGCTGGTGGGCCACTACCGCAAGACCGGCCGGCGGGATCAGGCCGTCGAGAACGGCGAGGCCGCGCTCTCGCTGCTGGATCGGCTGGACATGGGCGGCGCCATCTCGGCGGGCACCGCCTGCGTGAACTTCGCCACGGCCCTGAACGCCTTCGGCGAGAACGAGCGCGCCCTCGCCCTGTTCGAGCGGGCGCGGCCCGTCTACGAATCCAGCGCCGCCACCCGGCCCGACCTTCTGGGCGGGCTGTACAACAACATGGCCCTGGCCTGCGTGGCCCTGGGGCGCTACGACGAGGCCGAGGCGCTGTACGACAAGGCCGTGGCCGTGATGGCGAAGGCCCCCCACGGCGCGCTGGAGGTGGCCATCACCTGCCTGAACAGGGCCGACCTGGTGGCGGCCCGGGACGGCATGGAGGCGGGGGGGGGCGCAATCTACGACCTGGCGGACCGGGCCGTGGCGCTGCTGGACGATCCCGGCCTCGAGCACGACGGCTACTATGCCTTCGTGTGCGAAAAGTGCGCCCCGACGCTGGAATACTACGGCTACTTCGACGACGCCCGGCGGCTGAAGGAGGAGGCGGAGCGCATCTATGCGGGGGCTTGAGCTGGCGCGGGCCTACTACGAGCAGTTCGGCAGGCCGATGCTGGAGACACAGTTCCCCGGGCTGCTGCCCCACATCGCCGTGGGGCTGTTTGGCAGTGGCTCGGAGTGCTTCGGCTACGACGACGACGTCTCCCGGGACCACGACTTCGAACCGGGGTTCATGCTGCTGCTGCCCGGGGAGGATGTGGTCAGCCGCCGACAGGCCTTCCTGCTGGAGCGGGCCTATGCAAAGCTGCCCCGGGAATTCATGGGGCTGCGCCGGGGGCTGATGCAGCCGGTGGGCGGTCCGAGGCACGGGGTCATGCGCACGGCGGAGTTCTTCACGGAAAAGGTCGGTTCCCCGGACGGCGTGCTGACCGTGGGCCAGTGGCCCTCCACGCCCGAATACGCGCTGGCCGAGGCGGTCAACGGGGCGGTGTTCTTCGACGGCCCGGGCGCGGTGACGGCCATACGGCGCCGCCTGTCCGCCTGGCCAGTGGACATCCGCAAAAAGAAGCTGGCCGGCTGCCTGCTGCTGATGGGCCAGGCGGGCCAGTACAACTACCCCCGCTGCCTTGCCCATGGGGAGAAGGGCGCGGCCCAGCTGGCCGCCATCGACTTTGCCCGGAGCTGCATGTCGGCGGTGTTCCTGCTGAACGGCGCCTACCTGCCCTATTACAAGTGGGCCTTCCGGGCCATGCGGGAATTGCCGAGGCTGTCGCTGCTGGCGGAGCTGATGGAGTACCTGCTGACCACCGACAACGACGGCGACATGGCCGCCGAAAAGCAAAGGGTGATCGAGGGCGTGGCCGCCGACGTGATCGCCGAGCTGCGCCGCCAGGGCCTGACCCGGGCCGACTGCGGCGACCTGGAGAAGCACGCCTATTCCGTCAACGATTCGATCGCCGACGGCGATATCCGCAACCTGCACATACTCTCGTCAGTGTAAAATTTGGACACAATATATAGAACATATGGTGCATTTTCGGTTAATGTGCCACAACATATTGACAATCATCCCCTTTTATGGTATCGTGGTATGCGTTGCGGCCGAAGGGCTGTCATTTCACAAAGCCTATCCGCCAAGGGGGATTTTTTCATGTACAATGTAGTCAAGCGGGACGGCAAGCATGTCGATTTCGCGATATCGAAGATCACCGGGGCCATCACAAAGGCATTTGAAGCGACCGAGCGGCAGTACCATCCCAGCGTGATCGAGCTGCTGGCGCTGCACGTGACGTCGGACTTTGAGGACAAGATCCACGACGGGGAGATCACCGTGGAGGACATCCAGGACAGCGTGGAGAAG
>JAZSAA010000356.1:0-5463 GCA_045601625.1 Clostridia bacterium
GGGAGGGCTACGCCGAGGCCAACCCCGCCGCCGACATCGACGGCATCGACGCCCAGTGCAAGATCAGCATCGCCAGCGCCGTGGCCTACCAGCGGTATGTCCGCCCCGAGGCCGTGGACACCGAGGGCATCCGTCACATCACCGGCGCGGACATCATAAACTTCAAGCGGCTGGACAAGGTCTGCCGCCTGATCGCACGGTCCACCTTGAACGCCGACGGCACCGTCAGCGCCTACGTGGAACCGACCCTGGTCGCTTCCGGAGCCACCGAGGCCGCCGTGCACCTGAACAACAACACCATCTCCGTCACAGGCGAATACTTCGGGCTGCACACCTTCCAGGGCCAGGGCGCAGGCAAGGACCCTACCGCCTTCGCCGTGGAGCTGGGGCTGCGGGACATACTGGACGGCGTGTCGCCCAGGCTCAACCCCATCCCGGAGGGCTATGCCGAGGTGAACAACGGCGAAGCCGTCCACCCCTACTATGTGCGCACGACAGCCGCGCTGGAGCTTCCCGCGAAGGCCGTCGGAGAAGGCGCGTACATCACCGACCCCGTCAGCGTGCGGGCCATGCACGACCTGGCGAAGGGCCTGCGCGAATCAGACCCTGGTCTGTTCTTTGCCGGAATACAGGAATAAACCCCAATCGAACCGTTAATCAACATGCAGAAAGCAGGTAATGGATATGAAAAAGGTTAATGTCGCCATACTGGGCGCCACGGGCGCCGTGGGACGCGAGATGCTGAAGGTGCTGTGGGAGCGCAAATTCCCCGTCAACACCCTCAAGGCCCTGGCCAGCGCGCGCAGCGCGGGCAAGAAGCTGCCCTTCGGGGACGGCGAGGTCGTGGTGGAGGAAGCCACCGACCAGGCCTTCGAGGGCATGGACATCGTTCTGGGCGCGGCCCAGAACCCCCTGGCGAAGAGGTTCGCCCCCGCCATCGTGAAGGCTGGCGCGGTGTTTGTCGATAACTCCAGCGCCTTCCGAATGGACGACAACGTGCCGCTGGTGGTGCCCGAGATCAACCCCGAGGACGCCCTGAAGCACCACGGCATCATCTCCAACCCCAACTGCTCCACCATCATCACGATGACCGCGATTGCCGCGCTGAACCGGCTTTCGCAAATCGAGACCATGGTGGCCAGCACCTACCAGGCCGTGTCCGGCGCGGGCGCGGAGGGTCTGGCCGAGCTGGAGCAGCAGGCCCGGGACTACGCCGCGGGCAAGCCGCTGCAGGCGAAGGTATTCCCCTGGCAGATCGCCTTCAATGTGATCCCCCAGATCGGCGGCGACAGCGGCAACAGCTACACCTCCGAGGAGATGAAGATGCAGAACGAGGGCCGCAAGATCATGCACCTGCCCGACCTGAAGGTCACCTGCACCTGCGTACGCGTGCCCGTGCTGCGCAGCCACTCCATCAGCGTCACCCTGCGCACCCAGCGCAAGATCAGCGTCGAAGAGGCCCGCGCCGCCATCGCCCAGGCCCCCGGCTGCCGGCTGTGCGACGACCTGGACAACAAGGTCTATCCCATGCCGCTGGACACCAGCGACCAGGACATCGTGTTCGTGGGCCGCATCCGCGACGACCTGACCGACGAGAAGGGCCTGAGCCTGTGGTGCTGCGGCGACCAGATCCGCAAGGGCGCGGCGACGAACGCCATCCAGATCGCCGAGCTGCTGGTCAGGTAAGGCCGAACCACAAACAAAACCGCGAATTAACCCCTGCCTCGTGGCAGGGGTTCGCTTTTGGCCCTACAATGGCATTATCCGAGACTGTCGAAAGGGGCTGCGGGGCCGCGGCATCATTTATGGACGAAATCAATACGATCAACAGCGAGATTCAGGCCGAAACCGGTGAAGCTGCCGCCGTCGAAAGCGGCTTTGACGCGCTGGCGCTGTCGCCGGAGCTGCGCAGGGCCGTGGAGGCCATGGGCTATACCGAGCCCACTGACATCCAGCGGCAGGCCATCCCCCTGCTGCGCAGCGGCGCGGACATCATCGGCCGCTCCCAGACCGGCACCGGCAAGACCATGGCCTTCGCCATCCCCGCCGTGGAGCTGATCGACCGGGACGAAGCCGACCCCACCGTGCAGGTGCTGATCCTCTGTCCCACCCGGGAGCTGGCCCAGCAGGGCTGCGACGAGATCAAGAAGCTGCTGCGCTTCACGCTAAATGTGTGGCCGGTGGACGTGTACGGCGGCGCAGCGATGGACCGCCAGATCTATCGGCTGAAGCGGGCCAACCTGGTCATCGGCACGCCGGGGCGCGTGATGGACCACATGCGCCGGGGTACGCTGTCCCTGTCCAATGTGAAGCTGGTGGTACTGGACGAGGCCGACGAGATGCTGAGCATGGGCTTCCGGGAGGACATCGAGACCATCCTGAAGGACGTGCCCGAGGCGCACCAGACGGTGCTGTTCTCCGCTACCATGCCCGACGCCATCATGGAGCTGACCAGCCAGTTCATGCGGGATCCCCAGCTGGTGGAAATCAACGCCGCCCAGGTCACGCTGGACGCCATCCACCAGCAGTTCATGGAGGTGCCCATGGGCCGCAAGCTGGACGCGCTGAACCTGCTGCTGCGCAGCCGCGAGCCCGTACGCACGATGGTCTTCTGCAATACCAAGCTGATGGTGGATGAGGTATCCGCCTACCTGAACAAGAGCGGCTTCACCTGCGAGGGCATCCACGGCGACATGAACCAGTCCCAGCGCACCCGCGTCATGGAGGGCTTCAAGTCCGCCCGAATCCCGATCCTGGTAGCCACGGACGTGGCCGCGAGGGGCATCGACGTCAACGACATCGACTACGTCATCAACTACGACCTGCCCCAGAACAGCGAGATCTACGTCCACCGCATTGGCCGCACCGGCCGCGCCGGCAAGGAGGGCACCGCCATCACCCTGTGCAGCGGCCGGCGGCAGTTCTTCGGCATCAGGGACATTGGTCGGTTTACGAAGTCCGAGATCGAGGAGATACCGATTCCCACCGTAGCGTCCATCCGCATGCACCAGAACGAAAAGAGCCTCGAACAGGTGCGGACCGCCCTGTCTGAAGAGGTTCCCATGGAATTCAGGACCATGGTCGGCAAATTGATGGCGGAGGGGCATGAGCCCGCGCTGATCGCCTCCGCTGCGATGCAGCTGTGCTTCCAGAGGGACGACGCCGGCCTGGTGGACATCGAACTGGACAGAAAAGCAGACGACGGTCGGTTGTACAGGAAGCTGTTCCTCTCCATCGGGCGCAGGCAGAAGGTCGCCCCGAACCACATCGTCAGCGCCATCGCCGGGCGGGCGAACATCCGGGGCAGCGAGATCGGAAAGATCGAAATATACGACGAGCGCACGGTGGTGGGCGTGCCCTCGGACCGCGCTGCGGCCATCGAGCGGGCCATGCAGGGCGCGACCATCTGCGGCTATCCGGTGCGCGCGCGCCTGAGCAGCGAAAGGCCGGCCGTCCGGCCCTCCGCCGACAGCCGGGGCGACCGCCGCCCGGACAGGCCCTACAACCGAAGGGAACGCTTCGACGCCGCCCGGAGCGCTTCAAGCAGCGCTGATCGCTCCGCTATACCCGAGCAGCCCCCGCGCCGGGGAAAGGTCAAGCTGTCGCCCGCCGCCCGCGCAAGGCTGCTGGATACTACCGATCTCAGTCGGTTTGAGGTGGGCAGAGGCCAATACAACGATCGGCCCAGGCGGTCGGAGGGCCGCCGTGACAACCGAAGCGACCGCAGGGGCAATCGCAAGAACGCCGACAGGGGTTCAAAGCGCAGGGACCGGCACTGATGAGGGGCATAGTATGATACGCAAGGCGACAAACCGGGATATTCCCGCCGTTTCGGGCATCTACGACCGCATCCACGACGCCGAAGCCGCCGGCAGGCTCACCACCGGCTGGCTGAGGGGGGTGTATCCCACAGAAGCCACCGCCCGGGCCGCCCTTGAGGCGGGCGACCTGTTCGTACTGGAGGATGGCGGGCGCGTGGTTGCTGCGGGGCGAATCAACCGAATCCAGGTGCCGGATTATGCGCTGGTCGATTGGAAATACCCGGCACGGGACGACGAGGTGATGGTGCTGCACACGCTGACAGTGGACCCGCTGTGCGCGGGGCGCGGCTACGGGCGCGCCTTTCTCGCCTTTTACGAGGCCTATGCCCTGGAAAACGGCTGCCCGGTGCTCCGCATCGACACCAACGCGAAGAACGCCGCCGCCCGGGCGATGTACGCGAAGCACGGCTACATCGAGAGCGGCGTCATCCCCACGGTGTTCAACGGTATCCCGGGCGTCGACCTGGTGTGCATGGAAAAGCGGCTGGGATGATCCCCGCCGCTATACATAGATTTCATAGATGATCTCCAGCCGTTCCTCTTCTGAGGAGCGGTTTTTGCGCTTGCCCGTCTGCGGCGTGCGCCGCATGCCCAGGCGTTCCATCAGCCGCCACGAAGCCACATTCTCGCTGTCGCACATGGCAAAGAAGCGCCTAATGCCCCATTCCCGCCTGCCGTAGTCCATCACCGCTCGGACGGCCTCGGCCGCGTAGCCGTACCCCTGGCAGCGCTTGTCCAGTATCCATCCCAGCTCGGCGTTTCCGGGGCCGACCATATACATCGTGACGTCGCCGATCTGCCTGCCGTCCAGCATCACGGCGAATTGCAGGTGCTCCGGCGCGTCGCTCTGCCAGTATTCCATCGATTTGCGAATACAGGCCTCGGTCTCCTCCATCGATTCATAGGGCAGGAACATCATCAGCCGGGTGTTTTCCAGGTCGGAGGAATAGGCGTGGGTCGATTCCAGATGATCAAGGCTGATCGGCTCAAGCGCCAGCCTTTCGGTTGTGATTCGCATGGGTCGATCAGCCTTTCGTTGTTGTAATATGTGATAACCCCGCAGCGGCGGCGATCTGCCACCGAATTCACCGATCGGTGGACAAACCCCTATCGATGGCGTCTGACAGCCGTCGCTGCGGGCAATTCATCATCAGGAGACTTCGCCCTCCAGCGCCTTCTCTCTGGTCTTCAGTACCACCTCGTCGTCTTCCACATCCACGATGATGGCGGTGTCCTCGGGCAGGTCGCGCTCGATCAGCAGCCTCGCGATGGGCGTCTCCACCGCGCGCTGTATGAAGCGCTTCAGCGGGCGCGCGCCGTACACCGAATCGTAGCCGTTGTCCACCACCCACTGTTCGGCGGCGGGCGTCAGCTGCACCGTCAGGCGGCGGTCCGCCAGCCGGCGGTCTAGGCCCTTGATCATCAGGTGCATGATCTCTACGATCTGGTCGCGGGTCAGCGGCGTGTAGATGACGACCTCGTCCAGCCGGTTCAGGAACTCGGGCCGGAACTGGGTCTTGAGCAGCGCCTCGGTCTGCTCTCGGGCCGCGTCGGTCAGGTTGCCGTCGGCGTCGATGCCCTGCTGGATGATCTGGGAGCCCAGGTTGCTGGTCAGTATGATGATGGTGTTCTTGAAGTCCAC
>JAZSAA010000357.1:0-12427 GCA_045601625.1 Clostridia bacterium
GCACCCGCGAGCGCACCTGCAAATACTGTGGCGAAGTGGACCGGGAGAGCATCAAGAAGACCGGCCACAGCTGGGGCAAGTGGAAGGTGACCAAGGAGGCCACTTGCACCGTGAAGGGCACCCGCAAGCGCACCTGCAAGAACTGCGGCGAGGTTGAGAAGGAGCAGTTCTATGCCGAGCACCAGTATGGCAACTGGAAGGTGACCAAGGAGCCCACCTGCACCGCCAAGGGCCAGAGGGAGCGCACCTGGAAGGTCTGCAAAAAGGTGGACACCCGCGCCATCGACATGCTGCCCCACGACTACGAGTGGAAGATAACCGTCGAGGCCACCGACCATTCCGCCGGCACCCGCGCCCAGGTCTGCAAGGTTTGCGGCCACACCACGAAGGCCGAGAGCTACGATCCCGAGGGCACCCTTCGCCGCGGCGACCGGGGCGACGCGGTGCGCAACATGCAGCAGCTGCTGGTGGAGCAGGGCTACCTGAACGCCGGCGGCGCGGACGGCATCTTCGGCGGGGGCTCCGAGAAGGCGCTGATGCAGTACCAGAAGGGCCGCAACCTCAACCCCGACGGCATCGGCTGGCCCCAGACCCTGGAGGACCTGAAGCACGACTTCGGCCCCTGGGAGACCGTGAAGGAAATGACCCGCGCCGAAGCCGGCGAGCGCATGCGTGTGTGCCGCGGCTGCGGCTTTGAGCAGCACGAGACCGTCGAATCCGGCGAGGTCATCGAATTCGGCGATCGCGGCGAAGCCGTTCGCGCCCTGCAGCAGATGCTCAAGCAGACCGGCTACGACGCCGGCGGCTTCGACGGCATCTACGGCAAGAAGCTGGACACCGCCTTCACCAGCTTTGACGAGGCCCACGGCCTGACCTTCCAGAAGGGCAGCGTGCGTCCCGCGGACGTGGACGCCCTGTTCAACGCCTGGCTCGAAGCCAGCGGAAACGCCGTGACCGAGAGCACCGTGGATTCCCAGGTGAACCTGGTTCTGACCGTGACCCCCTCCACCGACGAGACCTCCGACAGCGATGTGACCACCTACAGCTGGTCCCTGTACAACATGGGCGCCGAGGACTGCATGTTCAACGCGCTGCTGCTGACCTTCGGCGGCAACCCCGATTTCAGCAAGGACGACATGGTGATGGTCATTGACGGCGAGAAGCTGAAGGCCGACTCCGCCAACAGCGTCTCCGGAAGCTTCCGGGCCGCCAGGAACTGGGGCGAGGGCGTCCTGAACTTCGCGGCCATGGCGGTCGTCGACGAAACCGGCGAGAAGTGGCTGAGCAACACCGTCAGCTTCGATTCCGCTGCCGCCGACGAACCCAAGACCGTCGCGCCCATGGCCAGCGAGATCGACGTCAACAACCTGGAGGACGGCGAATATCCCGTCTCCTTCAACCGCGGCGACGTGATGAAGGGCGCCTCCGGCATCTACATGAACGCCGTGCACATCTTCACCGAGGACTGGTACGACATCGTGGACATCGAGAACCTGAAGGCCGGCGATTCCATCGTCGTGAACGGCGAGACCGTGAAGATCGACAGCATCGAGATCGACGACGGCGTGGCCATCAACGGCGGCAGCCTCAAGGGCGGCATCGATCTGGGCACCCAGGAGGATACCAACGGCTATCGCTACTACGGTGACGACGACATTTCCGCCTACACCGAGCAGGGCGTGACCACGCTGGTGGTCGATTCCTCCGCCACCTACACCGACGCCTCCGACATCGATGCCGAGCCGGTCAAGGCGGACTATGACGGGATGGTCGAGGCCATGCAGTCCTCCGAGAACGAATTCTTCACCCAGTACAACACCACCGTTCGCATCGAGGCGGGCAAGGTCGTGGAGATCAAGCGGGTGTACGAGCCGTAAGGATTGCTGTATTGACAAAATGCTGCTTGACAGCGGCGGATTATCGTTATATACTGTACAACGACAGAGGGAGTCCGTATGGACGGGCTGAGAGACGGATCGCATCCGTGACCTTTTGACCTGATCTGGATCATGCCAGCGTAGGGAACGTCGTTCGACGCATGGCGGGCCATGCCCGCGGAGCGCCACGTATGTTTTCACCCTGGCCGATTCACCCGGCCAGGGTGTTTTGCTGCTTCCCTTTGCCCAAATCAACAGGAAAATCGGAGGAGAGAGCTTATGAGAGCAAGTGTTGCCATCCAGACGCTGCCCGCGTCGAAGGACAATGAGGAGCTGGTGCGCGTCGTCGACGAGGTGATCGCCTATATCAAGAGCACGGGCCTTCACTGCTACGTCGGCCCCTTTGAGACCACCATCGAGGGTGACGATTACGACCAGCTGATGGACATCGTGAAGGAATGCCAGCACGTCGCCATCCGCTGCGGCGCGCCCAAGGTTTCCGCCTATATCAAGGTGGTCTACGAGCCGGAGGGGGAGATCCTGACCATCGATGAAAAAGTCACGAAACACCATCAGGACTGATTTCCGCGCCGGGCTGCCCGCGGTCTGTGCTGTTGCGCTGCTGCTGATCCTCTGGCAGGGCCTGTGCGTGTCCGGAATCGTGCCGGCCTATATGCTGCCCTCGCCGGTGGATGTGGTGAAGGCGCTCTGGAACGAACGCGCGCTGCTCTGGGAGCACGCCGTGATCACGCTGAAGGAGGCGGCCATCGGCCTGGCGGTGGGCGTGGCGATCGGCGTGGGGTTCGCCGCGCTGATGGACAGCTTCGAGCTGCTGTATCGGGCGGTCTATCCCATACTGGTCATGACCCAGACCATCCCCTCTGTGGCCATCGCGCCGCTGCTGGTGCTCTGGTTCGGCTACGAAATGACGCCCAAGATCATCCTCGTGGTGCTGGCCACGTTCTTCCCGGTGACGGTGGGCGTGCTGGAGGGCTTTCGCAGCGCCGACCGCGACGCCATCGCCCTGCTGCGCTCCATGGGCGCGGGGAAATGGCAGATATTCAGGTATCTCAAGGCGCCCTCGGCGCTGCCCCAGTTCTTCTCCGGCCTTCGCATCGCCGCCGCCTACTCCGTGGTCGGCGCGGTGATCAGCGAGTGGCTGGGCGGCTTTGGCGGCCTGGGCGTCTACATGACACGGGTCAAGAAAGCCTTCGCCTTCGACAAGATGTTTGCCGTGATCCTGCTGATCTCGGCGCTGTCGCTGCTGTTGATGCGGCTGGTGGACGGGGCGGAACGCTTTTGCATGCCCTATCGCTTTCTCGACCGACTCAAGAAAGAAAGGAATGAATGACGAATGAAACGCTACGGAAAAGCCATGACGGCCTGCCTGCTCGCGGCGCTGCTGGCGCTGGCCCTGTGCGGCGCGGCCCTGGCGGAGAACACGCCCGTCACCTTTGTGCTGGACTGGACCCCCAACACCAACCACACGGGCATCTATACGGCCATTGCCAAGGGCTACTTTGACGAGGCCGGGCTGGACGTGACCGTGGTGCAGCCGCCGGATGACGGCGCGGAGGTGATGGTGGCCTCGGGCCAGGCGCAGTTCGGCGTATCCTTCCAGGATACCATGGCCGACGCCCTCTCCGGGGATACGCCCCTGCCCATCACCGCCGTCGCGGCGGTGGTGCAGCACAACACCTCGGGCATCGTCTCCCGCAAGGGCGAGGGCATGGATCGCCCCCGCGGCATGGAGGGCCACAGCTACGCCACCTGGGAGTGGCCCGTGGAGCAGGCTACCGTGCGCCAGGTGGTGGAGGCCGACGGCGGCGACTTTTCCAAGGTGACGATGATTCCCTCCACCGTGACCGACGAGGTCTCCGCCCTGCAGAGCAAGTCCGTGGACGCCATTTGGATCTTCTACGGCTGGGCGGGCGTCGCCTGCGAGCAGGCGGGCCTGGACATCGATTACTTCGCCTTCTCGGACATCGACCCCGTATTCGACTATTACACCCCCGTGATCATCGGCTCCGACAGCTTCCTGGCCGAGCAGCCCGAGACCGCGAAGGCCTTCGTCGAGGCCATGCAGAAGGGCTATACCTATGCCGCCGGGCATCCCGAGGAGGCCGCCGACATCCTGATGGAAGCCGTGCCGGAGCTGGCCGACAGCAAGAACCTGATCTATGCCAGCCAGGCCTACCTGTCCGCCGCCTACATCGCCGACGCGGACCGCTGGGGTGTCATCGATCCCGCCCGCTGGGCCGCGTTCTATGACTGGCTGAACGAATACCACCTGGTGGAGGGCAACCTCGATCCCAACGCCGGCTTCACCAACGATTTCCTGCCGTAATGGAAAAGCTGGAAATACAGGGCGTATCCAAGTCCTTCGGCGGGAAGCCCGTGCTGAAGGACGTGTCCCTCACGGTTCGAAAGGGCGAGCTGGTGAGCCTGCTGGGCGTCAGCGGCGGCGGCAAGACCACGCTGTTCAACATCATCGCGGGGCTCTTGAAGCCCGACGCGGGACGGGTGCTGATCGACGGCGAGGACGTGACCGGCAGGCCCGGCCAGGTCAGCTACATGATGCAGAAGGACCTGCTGCTGCCCTTTCGGACCATCGAGGACAACGTGGCGCTGCCGTTGCTGCTCAAGGGCGTCAATAAAAGGGAGGCCCGTCGTCGCGCCTCCGCGCTGTTCGACGAATTCGGCCTGGCCGGGACGCAGAAGCGGTACCCGGCCCAGCTCTCCGGCGGCATGCGCCAGCGGGCCGCGTTTTTGCGGACCTGGCTGTTTTCCCAAAACGTCGCCCTGCTGGACGAGCCCTTCTCGGCCCTCGACCCGCTGACGCGGCGGTCCGTGCATCGCTGGTACCTGGACGTGATGGAGCGCATCCACCTCACCACCTGCTTTATCACCCACGACGTGGACGAGGCCGTGCTGCTGTCCGATCGGGTCTGCCTGCTGACGGGAAGTCCCGGCACGATCAGCCACGAGCTTGTCATACAGGAGCCCCGCCCCCGCGCCGGGGATTTCAACCTGAGCGTGTCGTTTATCGGGTACAAAAAGGAGATCATGTCCATCATCAACCGGGGACAGCCCCAAGGCCGGCCTGCCGGAGACGGCGACGCCGGGGACGATGGCCCGAGTATGTAGCGGCGGCGCCCGCGCCGCCGCGGGAATACATCGGGTTGCTTTAACAAAGTAATACTAAATCTCAATTTAAATATGTACAAGCATGCGAGGGCATTTTTCGACATACCAAGGCGAAGGCCCGCAGGCTTGCTGGCGGCAAGTCAAGGGGTTTCAACGCCGGTATGGCGGAAAAGGCTCCGCAGGATTGTATAGGTTTAGGTTGAGATTAATATAAAACAAGAAGATCCTTCGCTCTGCCCGGGATGACAGCGAACAAAGCCTGTCATCCTGGACGGGGCGAAGGATCTTTCATAAGAAGCTGTTTGCAGATATTATCAGATCGCGTATGCGCTCCGGGCGCGCTTGAGCCGGAACAGGTAGAAGGCGAAGCACGCCGCGGCGAAGACGACGCCGACGGGGTAGGCGATGCCGCTGCCCAGGCGCAGCCCCTCGGGAGCCATGAGGATGTACGTCATGGATACCGCCGACATGAACGTGGCGGGCAACGCGGTGATCAGGCTGCTGAAGCCATCTTTCCGGGTTTTGATCAGATACGCTGTGGCCACCCACAGGCTGATCATGGCCAGGGTCTGGTTGCTCCAGGAGAAGTAGCGCCACAGCACGTTGAAATCCAGCTGGGTGAGCACCGCGGCGACGACCAGCAGCGGGATCGTCACGACAAGGCGGTTCTTGATGGGCTTCTGGTCCAGGTGGAACATCTCGGAAAGGATCAGCCGGGCGCTGCGGAAGGCCGTGTCGCCGGAGGTGATCGGGCAGGCGATGACGCCGACGATGGCCAGCAGGCCGCCCACGACGCCGAGCATCCCGGTGGAGATGTCATAGACGACGCCGGACTGTCCCAGCGTGGACAAAGCCTGGTTCAGCCCGCCGGTGGCCCCGTAGAAGGCCACGCCGCCGGCGGCCCAGATCAGCGCGATCACCGACTCGGACAGCATGGCGCCGTAGAAGACCCTGCGCCCGGTGCGCTCGGAGGTGATGCACTTGGAGATCATCGGCGACTGCGTGGCGTGGAAGCCTGAAATCGCCCCGCAGGCCACGGTGACGAACATGTAGGGCCAGATGGGCAGCCCCTCGGGGTGCAGGTTCTGGAGCGTCAGCTCCGGCACCTTGTAGCCGCCGAACACGATGCCGCCCAGGATGCCCGCCGCCATGATAATGAGCACCGTGCCGAACACGGGGTACAGCTTGCCGATGATCTTGTCGATTGGCAGCAGCGTGGCCAGCACGTAGTAGATCAGTATGATGAAGACCCACAGCTGGGTGTCGTTCTCCATGGGCGTCAGCCGGGCGATCAGCGCCGCGGGACTGTTGACGAACACCGTGCCCGTCAGCAGCAGCAGCAGCACCGAGAACAGCCGCATGCCCCATTTCGCGCCGCTGCCCAGGTAGATGCCGGAAAGCTCGGCGATGGATTTGCCCTCGTGGCGCTCGGAGATCATCCCCACCATGTAGTCGTGCACCGCGCCGCCCAGCACCGAGCCCAGGATGATCCACAGGAACACCACCGGTCCGAAGCAGGCGCCCATCAGCGGGCCGAAGATCGGCCCGGTGCCGGCGATGTTCAGCAGCTGGACCAGAAAGGCCCGCCAGGTCTTCATCGGAACGTAGTCCACGCCGTCGGTCAGCGCGTTCGCCGGGGTCGTCCGGTCGTCCGGCCCGAAGGTGCGCTCGACGATCCTGCCGTAGGTCACGTAGCCGAGGATCAGCACGGCGAAGGAGAGTATCAGCGAAATCATATTCAAGCCTCCTGATGTTGCTGCAATAGATTATATCACGGTTTTCCCACGCATACAATAGAATTCTCTATGGACATTCTTAATTTGTTATGCTAAAATTGGTGCATCATGGAAGCGCCAGGCGCTTCGCGGGGTTTGCGGCGGGTTCCCGTCGGCTGACCAACCCGATCCCGCGGGGACCCCATCGCCACGGGTGAAACCCTTCAATGGAGGTAATCGTGAACAAGGCCAAACGCACAGACCGGATCATCGTCGTCGTGCTGGCGGCGCTGGTCGTCGCCATCGCGGCAAGGGTCATCATCGGCGGGAACAGGGACGCGAATTCGCCCGCCGTCGCCGCGCCGGCGGAGGTTACCTATGCCGACTACAACGGCAAAAAAATCGGCATTCTGACGGGCACGAACATGGAGGCCGAGAGCTTCAAATACTTCCCGGACAGCGAATACTTCTATTTCGACGGCTATACAAACATGAACGCGGCCCTGGAAAACCGCGTCATCGACGCCTACCTGGCCGACGAGCCGGCGATGAAGAGCATTCACGCCCAGCAGCCCGGCATCGACTACATCAAGCAGCGCCTGACCCACAACAGCTATTCCTTCGCCTTCCGGAAGGACGACCCGGCGGAGGAGAAGCTGCGGGACCAGTTCAACGAATTCCTGCGCGGCCTGAAGGCCGACGGCACCTACGCCGAGATCGACGCCACCTGGTTCGGCACGGACGAGTCCAAAAAGGTGGTGGACATGTCCGGCCTGACCGGGGAAAACGGCACCATCCACGTGATCACCACCTCCACGGACGCGCCCTTCTCCTACATCAAGGACGGGAAGAACGTGGGCTACGACATCGACGTGGCCGTGCGCTTCTGCCGGGCCTGCGGCTATGCCATCGAGATCGGCGACGTGGATTTCCAGGCCCGCATTCCCGCGCTGGCCTCCGGCCAGTACGAATTCACCACCACGATGAACGTCACCCCCGAGCGGGAGGAGAGCGTGCTGTTTTCCGACCCGGTCAGCGAGGGCGGCATCGTCGTGGCAGTGCGCTCGGAGGACCTGGCCGGGGACAGCGTGCGCCCCGCGGACTTCGACGGCAGGCGGGCGGGCGTCATCACCGGCTCCTTCCACGATTCCGTGGTGGAGGCGGAGCTGCCCCATTCCGAGATCTTCAACTTCAACAGCTATACCGACCTGACCGAGGCGCTCAAAACCGACAAGATCGACTACTTCCTCGCCGGCAGCGAGGTCGCCGCCCACCTGAAGGAGGCCGACGGGGAGCTGGCGTCCCTGGGGGAGCCAGTGCGGACGCTGGACATCGGCGCGATGTTCGCCAAAACCCCGAAGGGCGAGAAGCTGAAGGCCCAGATGGACGAATTCATTGAAAAGCTGAAGTCGGACGGCACGCTGGACGAGATCTACGCCTTCTGGGAACGGCCGGAATCGGCCTCCGTGCTGGTGGACAGGTCCGGCCTGACCGGGGAAAACGGCACGCTGCGCTTCGCCACCAGCGGCACCAAGGTGCCCATATCCTTCGTGGTGGAGGGGGACATCGCCGGCGCGGACCCGGATATCGCGGTGCGCTTCTGCCGGGAGTACGGGTACGGCATCGAGGTTTCCACCGTGGACACCGCGGGCATCATCCCCGGCATCGTCAACGACCTGTACGACTTCTCCCTGTCCGACATGGTGATCACGGACGAGCGCAGGCAGAGCGTGCTGTTTTCCGAGCCCTATCACGGAACGGAGCTTCTCCTGGTGGCCCGCGCCTCGGACGTCGCGGCGACCGCCCCGGCCGCCCCCGAAAGGCTGGGCTTCTTCCGGAGCCTGGCCCGGAGCTTTGAGCGCAACTTCATCCGGGAGGACCGCTGGAAGCTGATCCTGCGGGGCATCGGGGTCACCTGCCTGATCACGGCGCTGGCGGCGGTGTTCGGCACGATCCTCGCCTTCCTGCTGTGCATGTTCAGGCGCACAGGCAGCCGCCTGGCTAACCGGCTCACCGACTGGTATGTCAAGCTGCTCCAGGGCACGCCGACGGTCGTGCTGCTGATGATACTGTACTATGTGGTCTTTGGGCGCATGGGCGTCCGGGCCGTCTGGGTGGCGGTCATCGCCTTCAGCCTGAACCTGGGGGCCTATGGCTCCGAGATCATGCGCTCGGGCATCGAGAGCATCGACGGCGGCCAGCGGGAGGCCGCGCTGGCCCTGGGCTACACCGAACGGCAGGCATTCTTCGATTTCATCTTCCCCCAGGCGGCGGTGTACTTCCTGCCCGTCTACCGGGGCGAGCTGGTGAACCTTTTGAAGGCCACGTCCGTCGTGGGCTACATCGCCATACAGGACCTGACCAAGATGAGCGACATCATCCGCAGCCGCACCTACGAGGCCTTCTTCCCGCTGATCGCCACGGCAGTCATCTACTTCCTGCTGGCCTGGATCATATCGGTGCTGATGAAGGCACTTTTGAACAGGATCGACCCGCGGGCGACGAAGGGGGTGAAGGCAAAATGAGCCTGATCAGCATCGAACACCTGCGCAAGGAATACCCCGGCGTCACGCCGCTCAAGGACGTGTGCGCCGAGATCAACGCCGGCGACGTGATCGCCGTCATCGGCCCCTCGGGCACGGGCAAATCCACGCTGCTGCGCTGCCTGAACCGGCTGGAGGAACCCACCTCCGGAAGGGTGACGCTGGACGGCGAGGTCATCACCGACCCCAAATGCGACATAACGAAGGTGCGCCGCAGCATGGGCATGGTCTTCCAGTCCTTCAACCTGTTCAACAACCTGAATGTGCTGGACAACGTGACCGCCGCGCCGATGAAGCTGTTGAAGACGCCCAGGGCGAAGGCCGAAAAGGAGGGCATGGCCCTTCTGGATCGCGTGGGGCTGGCGGACAAGGCGGGGGAATTCCCCGAGGCGCTGTCCGGCGGGCAGAAGCAGCGGGTGGCCATCGCCCGGGCCATCGCCATGAAACCCCGTGTACTGCTGTTCGACGAGCCCACCTCGGCGTTGGACCCGACGATGGTGGGGGAGGTGCTGGCGGTCATCGCGTCGCTGGCCCGGGAGGGCATGACGCTGCTGATCGTCACCCACCAGATGAAGTTTGCCCGGGAGATCGCGAACCGGGTGTTCTACATGGACGAGGGCGGCATCTATGAGGAGGGCACGCCCCAGCAGATCTTCGATCATCCCCGTCGGGACAGGACGCGGCGCTTTATCCGGCAGCTCAGGACGCTGGAAATGGAGATCGATCCCAGGGATGCAGACTGGCCCGGCATCCTGCAGCGGCTGACGCGCTTTGGCGGCGAGGCCATGCTGGAGCGGGCGAGGCTGCGCAACGTCACGCTGGCGCTCGAGGAGCTGGCGCTGAACTGCGTGCTGCCGAGGCTCCGGGCGGACTGCGCGCGGGAACCCCTGCGGGTCAGGGTCGAGCACTCCGACGCCGACGGGGGCACGACCGTCGATATCGCCTGGCGCGGCGCGCGCTTCGATCCGCTGACCGAGGGCGACGCGTTGCCCGCCGAGCTGGTGAAGCGGCTGTCCGACGGGATAGAATACCGCTTCGACGACGAGAACCACGTCCGCGTCGCCTTCAATGGGGACGGCCGGGGCGATTGACCGCCGGCCTGACGAAAGTGTATTAATACTGCGTGTTTTTTGTTCTTTGAAATGAATCCAGACAACCGATATGTGGTATAATACCGGTATCGGTGGATGACATTCGGAATACAGAGAGTGGAGCGTTATGAAAAAGAGCAGGGTTTATCTGATTATACAGGCGGTCGTCTGTATCGCGCTGGTGGCGCTGCTGTCAGCGACGGCGGGTTCGGTCTACCGAGAGGGCGCGGCGCGCAAGACGCTGAACCCCCTGGAGAGCATCTATACCCCCGAGATCGTCGCCGAGCGCTTCGCGCCCATCGCGCCGCTGTTCTTCGCGTCGCTGGGCCTGCTGGTCGCCGGGCTGGCGCTGGGCGCGAAGGACGAGGATGCCGAAAAGCCGGTGAAGGACGCCGGGCTGGCCCGGGATCTGGCAGCCGGTCGCGTCAATCGCCCCTCGGAGGCCATGAACCGCGAGCGCGCGACCCAGGCGCGGCTGAAGTGGATCGGCTGGGGCGCGTTCGCGCTGTGCATGGTGCCCATTGCACTCTTCCTGGCCAACCCGGAGCACTTCCCCGTGGAGGACCCGGAGATCATGTTCCGGGGATTGGTCAGGGTGTTCCTGCCCTGGACCGCCGTGGGCATGGGCGCGCTGTCGGTGACCGCCGCGCTGCGGGAGAAGAGCATGCAGCGCGAGGTCGAGGCAGCCCTGGCCCGGGTGAAGGAGGAGAGGACGGAGGGCCTGTCCCCGGCGAAGACGGCCGAGGCCCCGCCGAAGCGGCACGTGCCGGTGCAGGCGGTGCTCGTCGCGCTGGCCGTGGCGCTGATCATCGCCGGTGTGTTCAACGGGAGCGCCCAGGACGTGCTCTACAAAGCGATTACGATCTGTACGGAGTGTGTTGGCCTTGGATAATACGAAGAATGTACAACAGCGGCCCTCAAACTGGTGGCAGGATCACAAACCGACCACCCGCAGGCTGGTTCAGCTGTATTCGGCCCTGCTGCACAACGCCTACCTGAAGGGCTTTATCACCGGCGAGATCTACAAGGGCAACGGCAAGTACCTGTGCGCTCCCGGCTTCAACTGCTATTCCTGCCCGGCCGCGGCGGGCGCCTGCCCGCTGGGGTCCATCCAGAACGCTCTGGCCTCCGCCGACCACCGTGCGGGCTGGTACGTCATGGGCATCATACTGCTCTACGGCGTGATCCTGGGCCGCACCATCTGCGGCTGGCTGTGCCCGCTGGGCCTGATCCAGGAGCTCTTGAACAAGGTACCGACGCCGAAGATCCGGAAGAGCGCCGTCACTCGCGCGCTGTCGTGGCTGAAATACGTGCTGCTGGCGGTGTTCGTGGTGGCCATACCCCTCTGGTACAGCCTGCGCCACGGCATTCCGCTGCCGGGATTCTGCAAGTACATCTGTCCCGCGGGCACCTTCGAGGGGGCCATGGGGCTGCTTTCAAATCCCGTGAACGCCCCCAAGTTCAGCATGCTGGGCATACTGTTTACACGCAAGTTCGTGATCATGCTGGTGATCGGCCTGACCTGCGTGTTCTGCTATCGGTCGTTCTGCCGCTTCATCTGCCCGCTGGGCGCGATCTACGGCCTGTTCAACCGGTTCAACATCGTCGGCGTGAAGGTGGACGAGGGCCGCTGCAACCACTGCGGCGCCTGCGTGCGCGGCTGCGGCATGGACGTCCGCCGCGTGGGCGATCACGAGTGCATCAACTGCGGCAAGTGCATGGCCGCCTGCAACCAGGGCGCGATCTCCATCAAGGCCGGCAGGCTCACGTTGAAGGCCCCGGAAAAGGGCTGCGCCGGCGACGCCCCCGACGCGCCCGAGAAGCGCAGGAAAATGGGCCGCGTCATTTGGGCGGCGGCGCTGGCCGTGCTCTGCTTCGCGCTGCTGTGGTTCAACGTACTGGACCCCGCCGCGAAGAAAGACAAAAAGCCCGCCCCGAAGCCCCAGCCCGCGGTCGTCAACGAGCCCGCGGCGACGGAAGCGCCCGCCGGGACGGAGGCCCCTGCCGTGACAGAGGCCCCTGCCGCGACAGAGGCCCCTGCCGGGACCCAGGCC
>JAZSAA010000358.1:0-6178 GCA_045601625.1 Clostridia bacterium
CACAGCGTACATGTAGGTGCCGGAGGCCAGGCGGGCCACGTCGCCGCGGTCGAAGGCGATGGGATACTCGCCGTCGGGCAGGCGGTTGACGTCCAGGGTGGAAGCGATGGGCGTCACCGTGCGGGGCCCGGCGCCCGGCGCCCCGGCCTCGTCGTCGTAATCGTCACCGGACTCCACCGGGGCGATCTCCGCGCCGTCCACCTTCTCGCCGCCGGCCACGTCGGCGAGCCGGACGATGTACTTGCTGGCCATGTAGCCGGTGTTGCCGCTGTCCGGATCGGTGACCTCGAACCATTCCTGGCCCTCGGCCAGCACCCTGACCCGCGCGCCGTTCATCAGGTGCAGGATCAGCTTGCCGCCGGTGGTGGGCTGCCTGCGCAGCGCCACGGTGCCCTTTTCGGTCTTGGTGACGACCTCGGCGTCGTAGGGGTCCACGTCCCGCATGGTGTCCAGCACGCGGTTGATCTCCCGCTGGGGCGACACGGTGGCCTTCGGGGCCGGGGTGGCCTTCTTTTTCTTGGAGGGCTTGGTGGTGCTCAGGTACTTGGCCTGGATCCAGCCCAGGGTCTGGCCGTCGCCGGAGGGGTCCTCCACCAGTATGGCGTACCACTTGCCGCTCTTTTTCTCGATCAGCACCTTCTCGCCCCTGGACAGCTTCCTGTACACCTTGGAGCCGGTGTCCTTCTTCGCGTAGACCTTCACGCCGCCCTGGCTGGCGTACAGGGTGAAGGCGTCCGCCACCGCGGGCAGCGCCAGGGCCGCCAGCAGCGCGACGGTCAGTATGACGGTAATGACTTTTTTCATGTTGTATACCTCCGTGTCGGGGTGTATGGCGGCCCGGGGGCCGCCGCTACGGGTACGGGGTTTGCGTTATATGGGGGTGTGGCGGCGTCAGAAGCGCGCCACGTTGCTGTTCCAGATGTCGCCGGTCTTGCCGTCCACGGCCATGGCGCAGAAGTTCAGCCTGCCCTCGCCCCAGCCGGGGGCGACGGTGAAGGTGCCGGACGCGCTGTTGGCGTTGTTGGCCTTCAGCTGGATGTCCTCGATGTCCATGGTCAGGGTATCCTGGCGGAAGTCGGGGGCGTCGCCGTAGCCCAGCAGCAGCGCCTTGAAGGTGCAGGCCTTGCTGCCCAGGTTGCTGAGGGTCCACTTGTAGGTGACCAGGCCGTTCTCGTCGGCGTCGCCGGTGGCGGTGACGGTCAGCACCAGGTTGACGGCGGACTTCGCGCCGCCCTTGCCCTGCCAGCTTTCCGCGCTCTCTTCGGCCATCCAGCCGTTCACCAGGGCGTCCACCTGGGCGGGCCACAGCGTGCCGGCCTGGAATTCGACGTCGTGGTCGGTGGCGAAGGCCGCGTAGGCCACGTCCAGCTTCGCGCCGTAGATGCCGTCGTAGGCGCCGGGATTGTAGCCCAGGCTGCCCAGCATCTCCTGGATGGCGCGCACGTTCTCGCCCCGGGCGCGGCTCTGGATCGCGCCGGCGTCGATGGTCTCGCGCTCCTCGTAGCCGCAGTCGCTGCACACGCGCACGCGCACGCCGTTGGCGCTGCGGGTCAGCGGGGTCTCCAGGGTCCAGGGGCCGAATTCGTGGTTCAGGCGCTTGCTGGTCTGGGGCCAGACGACGCCGTCGGGGTTGAGGCCCTGGTCCTTCTGGAACTGCATGACGGCGCGCTCCATGCCGCCGCCGAAGATGCCGTCCACGCCGCTGGCGTTCAGGTAACCCTGGTCGGCCAGCTGCTTCTGGATCTGGCGCACGTCGTCGCCCCGGGCGCCCCGGCGCAGCGTGCCCTTGGGGTCGTAGGAAACCTCGGGCTCCTCGTGGCCGCAGACCTGGCAGACCTGGCGGCGGGTGCCGGAGGAATGGTCGGTGGCCTTGACGATGGTCTTCCACTTGTAATCGTGGGGCAGCTTCTCGATGGTCTGCTCCTGCTCGTAGCCGCAATCCCGGCAGACGCGGGAGCGCAGGCCCGTGCTGGTGCAGGTGGCTTCCTTTTCAACGGTCCAGCTGCCGTAGTCGTGGGGCAGCTTTTCCATGACCTGCTCGTCCTTGTGGCCGCAGACCTTGCACTTGCGGTAGCGGCTGCCCTTGGCGGTGCAGGTGGGTTCCTTGGTGACCTTCCACTTGCCGTACTCGTGGGGTGCCTTTTCCAGGGTCTGGGTCTGCTTGTGGCCGCAGACGGTGCAGGTGCGGGTGCGCTGGCCCTCCTTGGTGCAGGTGGCCTCCTTGGTGACCTTCCACTTGCCGTAGGTGTGGTCCGTCTTGGGCATCACCTGCTCGTCCAGCACGCCGCACTTGGTGCACTGGCGCTGGCGCAGGCCCTTTTGGGTGCAGGTGGGCTTGTCGATGACGTGCCACTTGCCCCACTTGTGCTTGCAGGGCGCGTTCTCGTCCAGGTACTTGCTGAGCATGAAGCCGGTCTTCTTCTTGCCCTTCACCTTGACGGTGACCTCGTTCCACTTGCCCTGCATATCCACCACGTCCAGCACGGTCACCTTGTCGCCCTTGCTGAGCTTGGTGATGACCTTGGAGCCGGTGTCCCAGTCGGCGTAGACCTTGGCCCCGTCCTTGTTGCAATACTCGGTCCAGCCCTCCGCCATGGCGCATGCGCCCAGCACCGCCACCAGCGCGACGGCCAGAAGCATCATCGCAATCCTTTTCATACTTCTCTCCTCCTGCGGGTTATTCACGATCGCCCGTTCGGGCGGGATACGCTTCAAGCAGACGATGATTAATTCAAGTGTCGAGGCTGCGAGTGAATTTTTCGGCAGGTGGCCTTGCAGATTTCGAAGGTTTACTGGAGGTAAACCGAGAAATCTCCAGGCGACAGATGCCGGAAAAGGCACCGCAGAATCGGCGCGGGAATTAATCAGCGGCTATTCAACTATTCCGCGGCTCCGGTCGCCTCGGCGCCGTCCTGGGCCGCGTCGTACCCGTCGGCCTCCGCCTCGGGGACCTCGGCGCTGGTGCGCTGGGCCGACGCAGGCTCCGCAACGGGCTCGACCGCCGTGCCCTCGTCGCCGGGGGTCCCGGCTTCGTCGCGGCTAAGGGTACGGATGATGGCGTCGACCTCCGCGTCGGCGTTTTCACCGTCCAGCCAGAAGCAGACCTCGACGTATTCCTCGCCGTCGTCCAGTATGTAAGTGAGGGTGTTGAACCGGGTGTCCTGGTACTCCTCGACGGTGCGGTACCAGCCCGCGGGGATGCCGTTGACCTCGCCGGAGGTCACCAGCTCGCTGACCTCGTTGAAGCCGCTGCACTCCTCCTGCACGAAGGTCGCCAGGTCGTTGGGATAGCCGTCCTTGCTGAACTGATAAATATCAAAATCCATCAGGGATTCGTTGCTGTAGTAGTAGCCCACCTGGTCGTCGTCGATGTCCTCCTGGGTCAGCTCGCCCTCGACATAGCTGGCGGGCACGGCCATGGTGAAGGCCGACGAGCCCAGGCGCAGGCGACGGGTGGCTTCGGCCGCTTCCGCGGGGGCTTGCCCGGCCTCGACGGCTTCGCCCGCGGCTTCAACGGGCTGTTCGCCCGCGGCGTCCAGGACGTCCTCGCCCTCGGGGGCAAACCCGTCGTCAGGCGCAGCCAGCGCGGCGTCGAGCCCGCTCTCCTCGAGGTCCGCCGCCTCCCCGCTGTCCGCTTCGGCCTCGGGGGCGTCGTCCATCCACAGGGACTTGATGATCGCGTCGGCCTCCGCGCCGGCGGTCAGGCCATCCAGCCAGAACACGATCTCCACGTATTCCGTGCCGTTGTCCAGCACGCAGGTGAGGGTCGGGTAGGTCTGGCCCTCCCATTCCTCCTCGGTGCGGTACCAGCCCATGGGGATGTCGTTGACCGCCGTCTCGGGCTCGAAGGCGCTGGCGTTGTAGGCCTCGGCCTCGCTGGCCACGTAGTCGGCCAGGCGCTCCGGCAGGTCTTCCTTGGTGAACTGGTACACGTCGAAGTCCAGCAGCGTCTCGTCGCTGACCCAATAGGCCACCTGGTCGTCGGCGATGTCCTCGCTGGTCATGCCGCCCTCCCGAAAGCTGGCGCTGCAGAACACCCAGTAGGGCGAGGCGCCCAGCCGCACCGGGGCCAGGTTTTCGTAGTCCAGTGTGTTGATCATGCCCTGCACCACGGCCTCGGCGTCCTCGCCGTCCAGCCAGAAGGTGATCTCCACGAAGTCCTCGCCGTCGTCCAGCACGTAGGTGACGGTCTGGTAGTCGATGTCTTCAAAGGTCTCCACCGTGTGGAACCAGCCCACGGGGATGCCGTTGATCTCGCCCTCCGGGACGACCTCGTCGGCGTTGCCCCGGGCGGCGGCGGACTCGGCCACGTACTCCGCCAGCGGCAGCTGCTCGCTGCCGCCGCCCCGCTGGTAGACGTCGAAGTCCACGGCGAAGCGGCCGCTGAACAGGTAGGCCACCTGGCCCTCGGCCACGTCCTCCTCGGTCACGGGCCCGTAATCAAAGCTATCGTCGATCTCAAGGGTGTAAATCGAGCTGCCCAGGCGAAGCCTGCGGGTCTGCGCCGGGGCGGCTTCCTCGCCCAGGGCGACCGGCATCGCCGCCAGCAGCAGCGCCAGGCACAGCGCCAGGCAAAATACCTTCGTTCTCATCATCATGGTTCGCTCCTTTCCGAAGGGGTAACTCTCCATAGTCATTATAGCACATATTCTCCCTGCAATTGTGGCTTTTTCGGGTCAATGTATCACTATTATCCGCAAGCCCCGGCGCAGGCGCGGCCCGGACGAAAAGAAGGAGCTCTCCCCGGCGGAAAGCTCCCTCTTTGTGCGTTTGACAGTTACATCAGACCTTGGTGATGTTCTGCAGCTTATCGACCTTCACGAAGGCATACAGGCCGCGCTCGCCCAGGGTCTGAACCAGGGCCCAATCGCCCTTGACCGCGCAGATCTGCACCGCGCCGCTCTTCTTCAGGGTGTAGCTGTTGGCGTCGCTGCTGGCGCGCTGATAGACCTTCGTGCCCTTGCCCAGCAGGGCCACGTAGTCGGCCAGCTTGGACTTGTTCAGCAGGTTGGCGCCGTTGATGTAGTACACATGGCCGTTGTAGTAGACGTCGGTATAGGAATCGTTGGAGCGCACCACCACCGCGGTGTAGGCGGGGATCGTGCCCACGTATTCCTTCATCGTGGAATCGGCATACGCCTTCGCCGCCTTGACGGTGAGATCGCCATGGCTGGCCAGCGCCGCGCCACAGAACAAGGTCAGGAGCAGCGAAACCGCCAGGACTGTCAAAATCGTCTTTTTCATTTGTGTTTTTCCTCCCTGCCACATGCTATGAATGTATTAAAATTATAGCACGATAAAAAGGCGGGAGGCAAATAATCGTTGAATTCTACACAATCTTTATACATTTCCGATATATTTCCGGAATATATAAATATCGCGGTCGAATTCATGCCTATTTGCGCCGTTTATAGACGAAATTAAGAACGTTTTCCCAGTTTTCTTCACAAAGCCCGTGGCGGATTTGCGCGAATTTGTAATATTTACCGGGAAAAAATGCAGATCCTTCGCTTCGCTCAGGATGACACCGTGATGCTTGTCCTTCTGAACGAAGTGTTCGCCGAAAGCATTGCGAAGCACAGGATGTTCTGCTTTTAAATTGAACAGTATGAGCGACGCGAAGGATCTGTACGCAGCGTTAGCGAACTGCGCCGGCTTTTCCCCTGCTTTCCCTGATGAGCGAAAACCAGGTCCCCCGGCTCCGCCCGGAAGGACGGGAGAGCGTGGGGACCTGTCGCGTCTGTCAGAAATTCTCCCACATGAAGGCCTTAAGCCGGAGGGCGGCGGCGTCCTCGTCCTCGCCCTCCACGGTCAGAGTCACCAGGTCGCCCTGCTTGACGCCCAGGCCCATCAGGCCCAGTATGCGCTTGGCGTCGGCGGAGCGTTCGCCCAGGGACAGGGTGACGGCGGAGGTGAATTTCTTCGCCTCCTGCACCAGCAGCCCGGCGTGGCGGGCGTGCATGCCCACCGGGGCCTTGACGGTGTACATGAATGATCTCATTCGGTAAAAGTCCTCCGATTGTTTTTTCAGGCGCATGCAAATTCTGATTTGTCGGGCTGACGCCCGTTTGAAGGGGGACAGGTCCCCCTTCAATACATCCTCCTCAGATTTGCCTGAAATCGCAGGCGATTTCCGGGCGGCAAATCTGCAAGGAAGCCTTTTTTGCTCTGGTCGACA
>JAZSAA010000359.1:0-5756 GCA_045601625.1 Clostridia bacterium
GGAAACGGCAGAGGTTTCAACGTTTCTCGATTCTTTGAATCAAAAGAAATCCGCAAGGATTTCCTCCTCCACTAACCACTAAATGCTAAATACTAAATACTGAATTCTGATTTGTCGCCCCGCGACAAATCAGAATTTACCGCCCCAAAGCTCAACCCCTACTTGCTGAAGTCCCCATAAATCTCCCGATAATGGGACGGGGTGCAGTTCCGGGCGCTTCTGAATACGCGGTTGAAGGTGGCCACGCTGCCGAAGCCGGCGCTGATGGCGATCTCCTGTATGGGCTGGCGGGTGTGGATCAGCAGGTTTTCGGCCATGGCCACCCGCTTGTTGCGCAGGTATTCCGAGAAGGACTGGCCCAGCTGCTGCTTGAACATCCGGGAGAAATAGCACCGGGAAAAGCCGGTGAAAGCGCTGACGTCACCCAGGGTGATGTCCCGCATGTAGTTCTGGTCGATGTACAGACGCGCGCTGTCCACGATCTCCGGGTCGATGCGCTGGGATCGGGCGTCGTAGCTGCGCAGCTCCCGGGCCATGTTGAACTGGCCCAGGCACACGTACATCTGCAACAGGTAGGAATAGCACATGGAGTTCCACAGGAATTCCCGGCGCTCGTAGCAGTTCACCACCTGCATCAGCAGCGACCGCACCGCGCTTTGCAGCTCCGGCTGGCCGGTCAGGTAGATGGGGGTCTTGAGCATCTCTTCCACCAGCTGCATATCCCGCATGCTGAACAGGTTGTCCGGCTCGAACAGCAGCAGGTAGCGGGCGCTGCCCTCGGCCATGGTCAGCCCGTGAATCCAGTTGGGCGGCACGATCAGCACCTCGTCCGACTGCACCCGGTAGGTCTTGTCCTCCACGGTGTAGACCACCTCGCCCCGAAGTGGCATGATGACCTCCACCGCCGAATGGCAGTGGGCGTCATAGGTCCACGGGGTCTGGGAATACCAGGCCCGTATGGACGAGTGGTCGATATAGGTGACGTACTCCTGCTTGCCCTTCAGTATGCGGAACCCATCGGGGAACCGGCATCGGGTCATCACGTCTGCCTGCGTCTTGTTCTCCATACCCCCAACCTCCGAACTTACCCCATATTTCAACAATTATATTATAACACAAAAATAACGTCTGTTCAATGGGTGGGAGCAAAAAATGATACAAAAGCGCGAAATCATACCACAATGATTTCGCGCTTCATGCCATGTACGTAGTACTGTATGCGTATGCGCCGGGGCGCGTCGGGCCGCGCGGTGGTGACCAGCTTCAGGTTGACGGTGGCGCTGTCCCTGGGGGCGACGTCTGTGCCCTCGCCGGTGACGGCGTACACCGCGATGTCACCCTTCGCGCCCTCCATGGCGATATGCAGCCATTCTGCCGGGAAAAGCCCCCGGTTGGTCAGCGTCACGTTGATGTCCATCAGGGTGTAGCCCGTGGGATCCTCCGACAGGCTGCGTTCCTCGAGAACCTGGGGGGCGGTCCCGCCGGCCAGCACCGAGCGGATCGACCCGAAGGCCTCCGGATAGTCCGCCGCCGGGGCCGATTGCGCCGCCAACTCGCTCCGCAGCGTCCCTCCCAGGTAAAACCACCCGGCAAACCCCAGCATTAAAACCAGCACGATGGCCAGCAGTATGGTGAGCCTTCGCATGGATTGTGCCTCCATTGACAGAACGTCGGGTATAATAATTGATGATGGAATTATTATATCAGACGTTCGTTAAGAGTATGACAAATTCTGATTTGTCGGGGAGACGGAATTAATTCAACGCCTTCATCTAAACACACGATCAGAGGTTTTGTTAAAAGCCGACGGCCATCGCTCTAAAACTGCCGTATCAGCGCTACCAGCTTGCCAAGCACGGTGGCGCTTTCCACGTAGATGGGCGCCATGGCGCTGTTTTCCGGCTGGAGGCGCACCCGGTCATCCTCGTAGAAGATGCGCTTGAGGGTGGCTTCGTCGTCCGGGGTCATGGCCACGACGATCTCGCCGTTCTCGGCGGTGTCCTGCTGGCGCAGCACCACGATGTCGCCGTCCATGATGCCGGCTTCGATCATGCTCTCGCCCTCCACCCGCAGCGAGAACATCTTGCCCTGTCCCAGCACGCTCTGGGGCAGCGTCAGGTATTCGTCGATGTTTTCGATGGCCAGGATCGGCTGGCCGGCGGTCACGCGGCCCACCAGCGGCACGCTGCGCCCCCTGGGCTGGGTGCCGTCCACCACCTCCAGCGCCCGGGGTTTGGTGGGGTCCCGGCGGATCAGACCCTGGGCCTCCAGGTGGTTCAGGTGGGCGTGCACCGTGGAGGTGGAGCGCAGCCCCACAGCCGCGCAGATCTCGCGCACCGACGGGGGATAGCCCTTCTCCTCGATCTCCGACTTGATGAAGTCCAGTATCTTCTGCTGATTCTCATGGGACGCGCGCATGGTTCAACCCTCCAAACAAATGTTCTGATTTATTATAACACGTCTTTTTCAAAAATGCAAACACATGTTCTGATAAGCCTGTGTAAAAGACCGGGATCGTCCGGCTGCACTCAGACAAATATAGCGGTGTCACCCTGGGCGCAGCGAAGGATCTTCGCGCGGGCACGATCGTCGGCATCGGCATAAATGTGACAAAACTCCGCAAAGATATGAATTTAGTGTCAAAAAATGGCGGAACAGGTACGGGCGTGGTATAATGATGGGTACAAACTGGAGAATAGCGGGTGGATGCGGTGCCGGTCGCTGTATTTTCGGACGACGGCACGCATAAGATTGACCCCAGGGGTCGCCGGACATGCCCCCCGCCCCTGGCGAGGCGCATGGCTGTGCGAACGGCCGTTACGGCGGCTCCCCGACGGACGACGTTCTACCCCTGACGGCGGAGGAATAGATATGAACAGGACGCAGACCATCGGCAGGCAGCGGGAGCGCAGGCTGAACCGCGGTCTGATGATCGCCTTCGCGGCGGTGGTGCTCCTCGGCGTGATCGTTCAGATCACGATGATGGTCCGCCTGTCGGGTCAGAGCAAGGCCACCTACGCGGCCCGGAAGGAGACCCGCGAGCTGACGAGTCGCATCCAGAACCTCAACCACAGCCTGGAACAGTTCCACAATCGGGACAGGATCACCGCCAGGGCGCAGCAGCTGGGCATGCAGCTGCCCGACGAGACGCAGCTGCGGGTGGTGAACCTGTCCGGGCTGTCCTACAGCACAACCGCGCAGAGCGCCGAAAACACCGGCGCTGGGGAATTGGATTGATAATTTCCTGGGCGGGGAGGGGTGCGCTTGGTTCTCACAGGGGCGGTCATCCGTCGCCGCCTTGCGCTATGTATGGCCGCGTTTTTCCTGCTGTTTTGCGCGTTGAGCGGACGGCTGTTCTGGCTGCAGGTGGTGCAGGGGCAGGCGCTCCAGCGCAGGGCCCAGTCCCAGTGGACCAGCGAGAGCGCCATACGGCCCACCCGGGGCCGCATTCTTGCCCGGAACGGCGCGGTGCTGGCCCAGAGCGCCACGGCCTACACCGCCTCGGTCAGCCCGAGGCAGGTGGCGGACGCCGATCGGTTCGCCATGCTGCTTTCGCCGGTGCTGGACATGGAGGCCGCCGCCATACGGAAGCGGGCCTTGGACACCAGCCGGGGCGGCGTCACGCTGAAGCGCCAGCTGCCCCGGGAGACTGCCCAGCAGCTCAAGCGCATGAAGGCCGAATACGCCGCCGCGGGCTCGGACGCGCTGAACGGCCTGTACCTGGAGGAGGAGAGCAAGCGCTACTACCCGATGGGCGCCTTCGCCACCCAGCTGATCGGCCTGACCACCATCGACGGCGTGGGCCAGGCGGGGCTGGAGCAGTCGCTGGACCGCTACCTCTCCGGCAAGGCGGGCCGGGTGCTGTCCCAGGTGGACGGCAAGGGCCGGGCCTTGGGCTACGGCGATACGGAATACGTGGCCGCGGTGGACGGCGGGTCGGTGACGCTGACCCTCGACGCCTCCATCCAGAGCTTCGCCGAGCAGGCCGCCCGGGAGGCGCTGGAGGTCAACAACGCCAAGGCCGTGCGGGTGCTTGCCATGGATCCGGCCACCGGCGAGATCCTGGCCATGGTCAACAAGCCGGACTATGACCTGAACGATCCGCCCCGGACCGACGTGGAGACGCTCACCGGCCGCATGCGCAACCGGGTCCTCACCGACGCCTACGAGCCGGGCTCCACCTTCAAGACGCTCACCGCCGCCGCCGCGCTGGATGCGGGGCTGGTGTCGGTGGACGAGGGCTTCTACTGCTCGGGCTCCGTGGTGGTGGAGGGCGGCAAAATCCGCTGCTGGGGCAAGCCCCACGGCGCCGAGACCTTCGCCCAGGCGCTGCAAAACTCCTGCAACCCCGTGTTTGTGGAGATGGGCCTGCGGCTGGGCGCGGAAAAGCTGTACCATTATATCGACGCCTTCGGCATCGGCAAAAAGACCGGGGTGGACATTCCCGGCGAGGCCGACGGCATCGTGATATCAAAGCAGGCCGTCAAGCGGGTGGACATCGCCCGCATCGGCTTCGGCCAGTCGGTGGCGGTGACACCGATCCAGCTGCTCACCGCCGTGTGCAGCGTCGTCAACGGCGGCAGGCTGATGCGGCCCTGGGTGGTGAAATCCGTCAGCGACGCCGGCGGCGAGGTCATCCGCCGGGGCGCGCCGCAGGTGGTGGGGCACCCCATCTCCGAAGGGACCTCCGCCGTGATGCGGGGGCTGCTGGAGGACGTGGTCACCCTGGGCGGCGGCAAGAACGCCTATATCCCCGGCTACCATGTGGGCGGCAAGACGGGCACGGCCCAGGTGTACATAGACGGCGTGGTGTCCAGAGACACCCACATCGGCTCCTTCGTGGGCTTCGCCCCGGCCAACGACCCGCGAATCGCGGTGCTGCTGGTGGTGGACGAGGCCGACGTGCCGGTGGACTTCGGCTCGGTGACCGCCGCGCCCTTCGCGAAGGAAATCCTCGAAAAGGCGCTGGCCTACCTGGGGGTGGCCCCGGACACCGACGAGCCGCCTGCCGAGCAGGTGACGGTGCCTGACGTGACCGGCCTGGGCGTGGACGAGGCCCGGAAGGCCCTCAAAGAAGCGGGGCTGGACAGCGTGCTGGACGGCGCGGGGGGCGGGGTGATCCGCCAGCTGCCCGTGGCCGGCGCGCGGATGAACGCCGGGGCGCTGGTGATGCTGTACGTGGCCGGGCCCGCCGCGGAGGACGGCCAGGTGGCGGTGCCCGACGTGACGGGCATGCCCGTGACCGAGGCCAACCGCCTGCTGCGGTCCTATGGGCTGGAGCTGCAGATCGAGGGCAGCGGCCTTGCGGTGAGCCAGACGCCCGCCGCCGGGACAGCGGTGAATCCGACGACGCGCGTCGCGGTAAAGTTTGAACCGCCGTGACGGGCGCAGGCAGAAGATTCTTCGACTCCGGCTTCGCCTCCGCTCAGGATGACACCGCCGCGCAAATGTGTCATCCCGAGCGAAGCGAAGGATCTAATAATTTGATAATAACATGATACATATCGCCATTCTGGGGGAGGCTGTCGGATGAAACTGAAAGCGCTGATCGGGAGGATTCCCGGAGAGGTCAGTACGAAGGGGAATATGGACATCGAGATCGCGGAGCTGTGCGCCGATTCCCGGCGCGCGACGCCCGGCGCGCTGTTCTTCTGCACCCCCGGCCTGCACATGGACGCCCACGATTTCGCCCCACAGGCGGTGGAAAAGGGCGCCTCGGCGCTGGTGGTCCAGCGTTTTTTGCCGCTGGATGTGCC
>JAZSAA010000360.1:0-2477 GCA_045601625.1 Clostridia bacterium
CGGCGGCATCGACCTGCGGGTGATGGGACGCATCCAGCTGGAGGTCATCCGCCAGCTGATGCAGGACCGGTTCGGCCTCCGGATCGACTTCGGACCGATGCGGGTGCTGTACATGGAGACCGTCGCCGGCCCCGCCGTGGGCGTCGGCCACTACGAGCCCCTGCGCCACTACGCCGAGGTGCAGCTACGCCTCGTCCCGGGGCCCCGGGGCAGCGGCGTGCGGTTTGAATCGCTGTGCCACGTGGACGAGCTGGCCCTGAACTGGCAGCGGCTGATCGAGACCCACGTATTCGAGAAGGCCCACAGGGGCGTGCTCACCGGCGCGCCGCTGACGGACGTGACCGTGCAGCTGCTCCACGGACGCGCCCACCTGAAGCACACCGAGGGCGGCGATTTCCGCCAGAGCACCTACCGCGCCATCCGCAACGCGCTGATGTACGCCGAGAACGTGCTGCTGGAGCCCATCTGCCGGTTCACGCTGAACGCGCCGGCGGACAGCTACGGCCGGGTGATGGGTGACCTGGCCCGGATGCACGCCGACACCGATCCGCCCCAGGCGGAGGGCGAGCGCTTCACCGTCACCGGCGAGGCCGCCGTAGCCGCGTTCGCAGGCTACAACGACGACTTCCTGGCCGCCACCCACGGCCGGGGCCAGCTGCAATACCGACTGGACCACTACGCCCCCTGCCGGGACGCAGAGGCGATCATCGCGGCAGCGGCCTACAATCCCCTCGCCGACGATACCCCCGATTCCGTGTTCTGCGCCCACGGCGCGGGCTACACCGTGCCGTGGGACCAGGTGAAGGCCCACGCCCACTGCCCGGTGGAGGCATAGCGAAATCCCCGTCGGACCGCCCCGGATTTATTCGCCACGCCAGGAAAGAAGCCGCGAATGCCTGTCATGAAGCTGTGCTTCAAGGCTGTCGCGCCTGACACATGAAAAGGAGGACTCCCCATGAAGCGATTTTTTGCCCTGCTGATGGCGGCGCTGATGCTGCTGTCCGCGCTGCCCGTACTGGCCGAGGAGGAGGTGCACGCCCTCGACGTGCCTGCGATGGGCATGACCCTTATCCGCCCGGAGAGCTACGCCGACGCGGCGTACACCCCGCAGATCTATTCCGGCAAGATCGGATCCCACGCGCCCTTCGTCTCGACCCAGCTGGTCACGTATTACGCCATCCCCAACGGCAAGCTGAACGAATCCTACGCCCAGGTCGATCACGACGACAAGGACGCATTGGCGCACTGGTACACGCTGATGACGACCCTGGGGACGGTGCTGGTGACGAACGCGGGCAGCCTGGAGGAAGCCCTCGCCGCCATCGACGGGAAGGTCACCGACGAGATGGCGATCACCGAATTCGACACCCTGGACACCTATCACTATTATTATATCACGGCAAAGAGTTATGACGAATACCTGGCGGGTATCGCGGACCGGGAGGACCCGGAGAAGGTGCGCGCGGACATGCAGCGGGTCAATGAGGGGCTGCTGGAGGCCCTGCGGGAGGCCAGGAAGTACACCCCCGTGGACATCCTCGCCGCCGCCATCGGCACCACCCTCGACTATCAAACCACCGACCTGGACGGCAACGCCTTCAACACCCTGGACCTGTTCAGGGAAAACAAGATCACCATGGTCAACTTCTGGGCCACCTGGTGCGGCTACTGCGTCAGGGAAATGCCCGAGCTGGCCGGGATTCACACCCGGCTCAGGGAAAAGGGCTGCGGCATCGTCGGCATCGAATTGGAGGATGGCGACCCCATCGACGCCTTCAGGGACAAGGCCCTGTCCATCATGGAGCAGAGCGGCACCAATTACCCCAACCTGCTCGGGCCGGAAGAGCCTTCCTTCCTCCAGGGCTACCCCTGCACCGTGTTCGTGGACAGCGCGGGAAAGATCCTGACCTATCCCATCATCGGCGCGAAGGTCGGGCTCTACGAGTCCACCGTCGACCGGCTGCTGGCGGGCGAGGTCGTGACCGATCCCGTCGAGCCCAGCGAACGCGCCAGCAGCAAGGGCGAATACCGCGTCATCGTCACCGACGGGGAAAAGCCGGTGCCGGGCGTGGCGGTTCAACTCTGCGACGACACCACCTGCTCCATCGACGTGACCAGTGAGGACGGCGTGGCCGTCTTCCAGCCCGACGAACCGAAGGCCTACGACGTCCACATCCTGAAGGTGCCCGACGGCTACGCCGAAAACGAGGCGCTGTACAAAACAGAAGCGGCCTGGTCCGACCTGACCATCGCCATCGAAAAGGCGGAGTGAGTAAAAACAAAACGGATAAAAATGACAGCAGGGGCGACAATGCGCCGCCCCTGCTGTCATTTTTAGGCTCTTCACGGAAAGTTGAGGGATTCAAGCCAAGCAACGGGTAAAGCGAGATAGCGAACGAGGGTAAAGAAATACTCATCATCCCTATAGCCATAGCCGATGCGCTTGGCGACCTTGATTTTGTTGTTGAATCCCTCCA
>JAZSAA010000361.1:0-7152 GCA_045601625.1 Clostridia bacterium
CTCCGCGGCCTTCTTGCTCAGCTCGTCCAGCTTAACGCTGAGGTTTGCCAGCTTCTCGTCCCAAGTCTTTGCCATTGTCAACAACTTCCTTTCTGGTCTGTGTATATTCCATCAGCCTGTTGTGTCTGGCTGTATGGTTCAATGCTCAAGGAACTACCGCGCAATACGGCGGCGCGTCTGGCGAAAAATTCACTCGTCAGCTGACCACCTTAATTGTGCGGCATTTCCTTAAAGGTCCGCTATGCCTTTGACTGGTTTTTCAACACGCTGCGTATGTTCTCGATATTCTCGAGGCTTCCCCCGCCATCGTCATCGGGAGCGCGAAACTCCCCCCTGTCCACCAGCCGCAGGAAAGCGTCCACCACGTCCGGCGTCAGCTGGGTGCCGGAAATCTCCCTGATAATGGAGACGGCCTTGTCGAAGTTCATCCGGCTGCGGTAGGGGCGGTTGGAATACATCGCGTCAAAGCAGTCCGCCACGGCAATGATCTGGGCCACCCGCGGTATCTCGCCCTCCCTCAGGTGGTTGGGATAGCCCTTGCCGTCCGGCCGCTCGTGATGGGCCTGTGCACCAATGGCCAGTTCCGGCATAATGCTTATATCCTTCAACACTTCATAGCCCTTGACGGTATGGGATTTGATGATCTCATACTCCTCATCCGTCAGCTTGCCGGGCTTGTTCAGCACCGATTTGGGAATACCGATCTTTCCAACATCGTGCAGCAGCGCAATGCGATAGTACTGCTCCACCGTATCATCGTCATAGCCCAGCTCCTTCGCAAGCATCGAGGTGTATCGCGCCACCCGGGAAGAATGACCGTTGGTATAGCTGTCCTTTATATCTATGACCCTGGCGAAGGCCGTCGTAATCTCGCTGATAAAGACCGAATTCTCATGCTGCTTGAGCCGCAGCGCACGGTTTTGCTCACGAAAAAGGTATATGCCCATCATCAGCGTAAACACCAGCACCCCCAACCGGGTACAGCTCGAGGAGCCGAAGCTCTGGATGACATAATACCGCAGGATATCCACGCACACGCCAAGGACCATCGCCAGGATACCGACCATCAGACAGCGAAGCAGCTCCTTCTGAATGCTGTGCCGCCGGGCCGCCCGAACCAGGAGGAAGATAATGGCCACAAACGTCAGGAGGATGAGCGCGTGACTGATGTAGACCAGATAGTAATAATCCGTAACCCCCCGGTGCGTCAGCAGCAACTGACAGGCGAAGTTCCCGAGGCTCAGCACCAGCGATGCCGTAACCAGCCTGGTATGGCTGTTGCCTGTAGCGCTGGCAAAGAAGGACATCGCCGGATAGGGCATGAACATCAGGCAGACGTAGGTGATGACCCGTATGAGCGACGGACGCCGGGTCAGTACCTGCAACAGCAGCGTGTCATTGTAGCCTGTAAAGCCGACCAACACGCAGAGTATCCCGAAGGAGATGAAATCGAGGCCCGCGGTATTCATCAGGATCTTTCCGAAAATGCCAACGGTCAGGAAGAGCAGGCCGATGAGCAGTATCACCGTGGAGCGGCCAAAAGCCAGCAGATTGTGGCTGAACAGATCTCTCATATACGCCCCGCCGTCTTCGATCATCACATCGCTCAGCGCGGCGGGCACTCCATGAAATACAGGTTCCAAGCGCAACCCCAGCGTGGCGGTGTTTTCGGGGATAGGTACGGTATGGACGTACATGCCATAGGATTTCCCCAGCCGCTTGGGTATGGTCGGACGATAGCTGTAGATTTTCATTCCGTCCGCATAGACGTCGAATACGGTATCGATGCTCTTCATACACAACGACTTGCCGTCGGTGGCGAGCCCGCTGACATCGGCAGTCAGTTCGAGATTGCCGGTTGGCAGTCCGGACAGGTTTGCATTGGTAAGCGGGCCCCCCACATCGCCCGATTCGATCGTCCAGCCGGCGCTCATAGCAATGGCGTCATCGATATCGGGCAGCGCGTTGCCGCGGTCCAGATAGACGGAAACCAAGATAAATACGACAAGAAAATAGAGAAACACCACCTGCTCCCGTGTGGACCTTAAATTGCCCTGGCGCGCGCGCTCCGCAAGCTGGTGCAGACGCTTTCCAGATCCCTTCTGTGTCGTATTCTTTTCCTTATTTTCCATAAAGGAATCCTTCCTGTTTCAGATCATTTATCAATTTTATGCTATACCCCTTTATCGCCTGTCCCTGCGTCCCGCTTCCAGCGTAGCGTGACCATTGTGCCGCCCTCTGGCAGCGCTTCGATGTCGAGGGTGCTGTCCCCGCCCTTGCAGAGCACCAGTCGGCTGTAGACATTGATGAGGCCGATGCCATGATCCCGCGCGCCGGCGCGCAGGTTTTCGCGGATTTCCTCAATTTTCTCCGGCTGGATGGTATCCCCGTTGTCGGCCACGGTCAGCCTGATCCAATCGCCATCGTCCATCCGCCGAACCGTGGTCACCAGCGGCCCATCGGGATTGCCGCCATGCTGGCCAGCGTTTTCGATCAGCGGTTGAAGCGTAAACTGGGGAATGAGTTCCTCATCCAGGCCTTCATCCACCTGGCATTCCAGCTTGAAATTGTTGGCGTAGCGCAGGTCCATCAGCTTCGCGTAGTGGCCGATGTGCTCCAGCTCCTCCCGGATCGTCCACTGAACGCGCCACTGACGCAGCACCGGACGGATCACCGCCCCCAGCTCGATGAGCATATCGGAAACCGGCTCCGCGCCCATGAAGGTTGCCATCCACCGGATTGCGGAGATGGAATTGAAGATCATGTGCGGGGCGAGTATGCTGTGCAGATCGTTCATCTCCAGCTCCAGCTTCTCCCGCTCCATGCGCCGGATGGTTTCCATGTGCCGGTTCAGCGAGAGGCCTGCCCGGTTTAGCTCGCGGCGCATGCTTTCAAACTCCTCGATGGGCATTGGCGCGTCCGATGCCGACGCCAGATTGCCCTGGCCCAGCCGGATGATGTCGTCCTTCAGGGCGTTGAGGCTTCGCATAAAGCGCCTGAGCCACAGACAGTAGATTCCCAGCGCCACCAGCAGGGCCGCGCCGACCAGCAGCCACACCCTGCGCTGTATGCCGCGTATGGATTGCAGGCTGTCCTCCATGCAGACCTCACGCACCAGCGTCCATCCAGGCGCGGAAGATCCGCCCTCGACGGAAGGTCCGCCCCCGACGGAAGGTCCGCCCCCGACGGCCAGTGGCATTGAAAAGACGCAGTACGATTCATTTCGGTTGTTTTTGACGATGGTTCCGTTGTTTGAGTCCAAAGCCAGCGTCTGCGTGTCCAAACCGCTATCGCCGCCCATGCGAAACAATTCACTGCCATCCGCCGAAAACAGATGTATAACAGCGGAAGGTCCGCTCCCGTCGGAAGGTCCGCCCCCACTCACAGCATCCGGCAGGATGTTCAGCATTTCCCCGAATGCCAAATCATCCATCAGCATCAGCGTATAATACGCGCCCGCTTTCACGCTGGCGGATTTCCAGGCCGCGATCACGACGTTTTCCGGCAGCTTTGCGCTTTCATACCCATAGATCACAGCGCCCGATACCGGGCCGATCCACGCCGTCTGTTGGGAGGGAAGCCCAAGCACCTGATCGACGATTTCGCCGGGCAGCAGGACATCCTTCCGATCGTCAGAAAAGACATTCCCATAGGGCAGCGCCCCGAACAGGCTGCCGTCCGGACGCATGAACAACAGGCCATAGATTGCGCTGTGACGGTTGATCTCAACGCTCAGACAGTCCCTGCAATCGACCCGGGCATGCATCAGCTCGGCGTCTGTTCCGAATTGATGCCTGACATAGGCGGTGATCCGCTCGTCAACGGCGATGTGCCGTGCGTCTGCGATGGATTTGTCTACCGTACTTTTGATCTGACGGCCTATGACATCAAACAACGCGGCGTTCCTGGCTCTCTCCTGCCGAAAATTCATATCGATATACGCGCGCGATACTGCCATCGTAATTAAGAAGACGAGTAACACCACCATGATGAGCGCGGGCAGCAGTATGTGGAGCCGCAGGGACCTAAGCCAACGCCTCACGGTTGTTTTCCCTCCACTCATGCGGCGTCATGCCGCATGTCTTCTTGAAGCGCGCGCTGAAATACGAAAAATCGGTATAGCCGCATCGTGCCACGATATCCCTGATGGGGATATCGGTTTCGCACAGCAGCTCCTGCGCGAGCAACATTCGCGCAAGCGTCATATAGTCTGTAAAGGTCATCCCAATTTCTTCTTTGAACAGCTTTACCAGATAAACGGCGTCATAATTGACGAGCTTACCGAGCTGCTCCCTCTGTATGTTTTCAGTCAGATGGGCCTGTATATAAGCCATGGCCCTGTGTATCTCCGGGCGAATTTTGGGGAATGACTGTCTCAAGCGCGCTTCAGCACGATCGCAGATGCTTTGGGTCATGCTCCACAGCCCTTGCTGAGATGCGGGAAGGTTCAGCGATTCAAGCAGTGGAGCGGCGTTTTCGAGCAATCGTGTGAAGCCGTCCTCCAGCCTGCCGGGGTAGCGGTCCAACCGTATCTTTAAAGCCAGGATCTCATCCCGATCGGAGCTCACCGGCAGGTTGATCTCGATCTCACTGCGCAGCGCTTCCAGCCGCTCATTCAGGTAATTGTCGTTCACATCCTGTACCAGTACCGGACGGTCAAACAGCTGCGGATCGTGCAGCAGCGTGACAAAACGGCGTGCCACATGGGGCAGCCGGGCGTTTTCCAGCGGGGCAAACAGAGCTGCAATACCCAGATCGATATGAAAGTTGTCCTGAACATAGCGGGCAATATCTATCAGCGCCCTTTCAGAGATATGCCTTGCAGGCGGGTCCTTCCAGACCAACAGCTCGCAGCCCTCCTGAGTGACATGTATATACGCCTCCGGCTCGCCAAGCCTTTGCTGGATGAGCTGGAGCAGCGAACGCTGCATGGCCGGTGTCAACCGATCCCGGTCACCCGGGAAAAGCCGAATCCCGGTCATGCCCTGCGCCTCAAAGGAAGGGGCAATGATTCCGTTTCCAAACAGGAACGCCTTACAGTCCCGCTTCTCCCCCTCCGAATCCATGGAGGGATTGTCGGGCTCACGCCGAAGCGCATGGCAGGCCCTTTGCACCGCTTTATAGATGTCGTCTTGCTTCATCAGCATTTTGTTCAGTATCCCGCAGATGCCAAGCTGCTTCAGCTTATCCAGCGTATCGCCTCTATCGACGTTGGTGACGACGATGACGGCACAGCGTTGATCGATCTGACGGATCCGCCCAAGCAGTTCGACGCCGTTCATTTTCGGCATGAGGATATCGAGAATAATGATGTCCGGGCGGTATTTTTGATACAGCTCCCAGGCTTCCGCGCCATTTTTGGCTTCTCCCACGATGGCAATTTCCAGCTCCGACCAAGGCACGCTGCTGCTGATTCCCATCCTGACAAGCAGCTCATCCTCGGCGATCAACGCGGTCAGCATGAACAACAGCACCTCCCTTTACTGGTTGAAACAGGGCAGCGTCCCATAGTCAACCGCCGTATAAGGTTCGATCCCATTGGCTTTCTGGGCCTCCATAACGATGGGAACGATGATTTCAGCGGCGGCGTTCCACTTCTCCCGGTACGCGCTGAACACCTCCGGTTCGCCCAAGTCCACGATCCTCTGAATGGCCTCCGCCCGGATCGCGTCGAACGCCTCGTCGGATTCCGCGAAGACCAGGTCGATCAGCGCGGAATCCAGTATCGCGTCCGCGGCAGATATGACGCCCAGCTGATCTGCGCTTAAATCGGTGATGCTGGCGGAAATCGCCTCGCCGCAGTCGTTGCGGAAGTCCAAACCGCCCGCCGCGTAGAAGGCGTCGCTGGGCAGTTGGACGCCGTAGACCTGGCACATATCCCTGGACACGTTGTCGGTCATGGTGGACAGCGCATATTCGCGGCTGTTCGTGTAGAAGTCCAGCGGCCAGCCGTCCGGATGGAGGGTATTGGAGCGCAGCATGGGCCAGTTATTGGGCAAGGCGTTGGGGCCGTTCCACCGGTAGAAGTAATTGTCCTCCGTGCGCTCGCCGGCCATCTGGGCCACGCCGTATTCGTTCATCCGCGGAACGCCGCTGTCGTCGTAATCCCAGGTCACGCCCCGTTGGCCCACCGCGCATTCCCGCACGAACGTGGGATCGCACATGTAGTTGAACAGCTTCAGCGCGGCCTCCCAGTGGGGGCTGTTAGCCGAGATGAACCACATGTACTTCGAGCCGTTGCCCAGCAGCTGGTACACATTGGTGTAATAGTTGGCGGCCGCCGTCGGCAGCGTGCAATAGCCCGTGATCGTCTCCGGGTCCGTCTTGATCGCCGCCTCGTACAGCTGCCCCTTTGAGCTTGGCATACCCATGTACTGGCCCCGCCGGCGCTTCTCGTCGTACGCCTCCCGGGTCTGGGTGAACAGCTCCAGGTCATACGCGCCGCTGTCCCGCCCGGCGAGGTACAGCCTGTGCTGCCATTGAGCCGCCCCCCACCATATGGAGTGATCGACATCCACATAGCCGTCGAAAATCTCGTTGGTGAAGATGTTGTTGTGGTACTGATAGGCCGTCCAGTAATCCATGCTGAACTCGGTCCGGAAGGCGGTGGCATACCCCATGAAGTCGTCCGTGCCGTACAGGTAGGTGGGCCAGCCCTCCTCGGTAAAGGGATGGTTCGCCTGCATCCGGATCAACACATCCAGGTAATCCTCGGCGCTGTTGATCGGCGGGCAGCCCAGCTCCCTGTAATAGTCCCACCGGACGCAGTAGCCGCGGTTGTAGATTTCTTTGCTGAAGCCTTGGCCGTTATAGCCGATTTTGCTGGGGAAGAAGTAAAACCCATCGTTGTCTGGCGTGAGCTGCTTGATCACGTCATAGGAAAGGCGCGACGTACCTGTAAGAAAGTTGGGCACGTATTCTTCCAGATATGGCTCGACATTCATCGCCGCCCCGGCTTCGCGGATGCCGGAGATGTCGTTGTTGGTCGCAACGATATCCGGAAGCTCGCCACTGGCCAGGGCCACCTCATATTCAGCCTCGGACAGGTGCACATATTTGATCTCGACGCCCAGCTGATCCTCCAGGTATTGCCAGAGGCCAAGCTGATCGTCGCCATCATAGCGGTTGGAGGAGCGATCGTCCATGTCGCCG
>JAZSAA010000362.1:0-3464 GCA_045601625.1 Clostridia bacterium
AGAAGGGCGAGGCCCTGTTCCCCCGTGTGGACATCAAGAAGGAGCTGGAGGCCATGGCCGCCGAGAAGGACAAGGAAGCCAAGAAGGCGGAGAAGGCCGTGAAGAAGGAAGAAAAGAAGGCAGAGAAGGAAGAGAAGGAAGAGAAGGAAGAGAAGAAAGCCGACGATGGCATCGCCTCCTTCGACGACTTCATGAAGATCAGGCTGGTGGCGGCGAAGGTCATCGCCTGCGAAAAGGTGGAAAAGAGCGACAAGCTGCTCAAGGAGACCCTGGACATCGGAGGTGGCCGGACCAAGACCGTCTGCTCCGGCATCGCCAAATTCTACACCCCAGAGGAGATGGTGGGCAAGACCGTGGTGCTGGTGAACAACTTCGCGCCCCGGAAGATGGCCGGCCAGGTGTCCGAGGGCATGCTGCTGTGCGCCGAGGACCCCGACGGGCGCGTGCGCCTGCTGACCGTGGACGGCGACGTGGCCCCCGGCAGTGAGATCGGCTGATAACACATGGATCAAAGGAGAAACTACAGATGAAGAAGATCATTGCGGCCCTGTGCTGCCTCATGCTGGTCGCTACGCTGTGCGGCGGCGCCCTGGCGGTGGACTTCCAGGTCCCTACGCTGGACGATATGCTGGTCAGGCACTACGTGCTGCTGGCGGATACGGGCGATACCTATGAGGAATACGTCACGCTGTTCTATACGAACGGCGGCCACGTGCTGGCGCAGCTCAACGACGAGACCCACTTCCACAAGGACGCCGGTTACACGCTGGATTACCTGAAATCCCAGAATATCGACGACTTCTTCCCCGGCTACAGCTCCATGAGCTTCGCCGACTGCCTGATCAGCGACGAGGGCGACTACTTCCGCATGGTGGTGCGCTTCAAGGACCTGAACACGCTGGTGAACATGGATCAGTTCAAGGCGTCGGGCATCCTCCCCGGTACGCCCAACGACCCCCTCTATGACGCCGACTACCTGAGGGACACCTTCGTCGCCGGCGGCATGCGCGAGCTGAGCATGACCGAGTACGGCGGCCTGGGGCTGGACTTCACCGTGGAATAGACGAGCATCGAGGAGAAGCGAAAATGCGCTTATTCGACACCCACTGCCACATCGCGGCCCCCCGCTTCGACGGGGACCGCGACGCGGTGATCCAACGGTTCCTCGACGCCGGGGTCCGGCGCGCCCTGGTGGTGGCCGACCCCCGGGAGCCGATCTACGACGGCCCCGAGGACGAGGGCGGCCGGCTGGTCTGCGTCGGCAACGAGGGAAAGGTGTTTTCCATCGTGGAGGCCTACGACTTCCTGTACGGCGCCGTCGGCGTGCACCCCCACAACGCCTCGGGCTGGGACGCCGACGCCGAGAGGACGGTGCTGGCGTACCTGGACCGCCCGAAGTGCCGCCTGCTGGGGGAGATCGGGCTGGACTACCACTACGACCTGTCCCCCCGGGACGTACAGCGGAAGGTGTTCGATATTCAGCTGGACCTGGCCTATGATCGCGGATACCCGGTGCAGCTGCACATCCGCGAGGCCCACGGCGACTGCCTGGACATGCTCCGCGCCCGGGCGAAGGCGGGGCGCATGCCGCCAGGCATCATGCACTGCTATACCGGCAGCTGGGAGAGCGCGAAGGTGTACCTGGACCTGGGGCTGTACATCAGCCTGTCTGGGGCCGTGACCTTCAAGAACGCCCCTAAGCTCTCGGAGGTGGCCCGAAACACCCCCGCCGACCGGCTGCTCATCGAGACGGACTGCCCCTACATGGCGCCCGTGCCCCTGCGCGGCCGCCGCAACGAGCCCGCCTTCATCGTGCATACCTTTGAAAAGGTGGCGGAATTGAGGGCCGCCGAACCGGAGTCCCTCGCCCAACAGCTGTGGGAAAACGCCAATCGGGTGATGGGAATATGAGTGGCCAGTGGCTAGTGATTAGTGAAGGAAGAAATCCTTGCGGATTTCTTTGATTAACGGACCGAAAAACGTTGCAACCTGTGCCGTTTCACATTGAATCAAACAAATCCCGCAGGGATTTGCACTACCACTAACCACTAGCCACTAACCACTCAATACTGATTTATAGAGCCCTGCTTGATAAATCAGAATTATTAGTATATCTTATCGGGCCTGCCGACCATCGGCGGGCCTGATATTTTTTTGCCCCTGCCCGCATACACTGATTCTCGGAACGGAGGGATTGTCATGCAGAACGGCAGCGAGGCGCGCACCGGGGAGGGGCACAGCCTGACGCTTACGGACCGCAAGCGGCTGAGCCTGACGGGCGTGGAGGACGTGGACTGCTTCAACGAGCAGATCGTGGTGCTGCGCACGCCGCTGGGCACGCTGAGCGTGGCCGGGGCGGGGTTGAACATCAGCCAGCTGAGCCTGGAGACCGGGCGCGTGGACATCGAGGGGGAGGTGGAGGCCCTGGAGTACAGCGGCGGCAGGAAGAGCGGCGGGCTTTTGGGCCGCCTGTTCCGCTGATGCTGTTCGCAACGGTCGGCCAGGGCTGGGTGTTCCTGTGGATGGTGGCGGCAGGAGCGCTGATCGCCTGCTGGTACGCGCTGCTGGCGGCGCTGCGAAAACTGCTGTCCGCAGGGTTCTGGCTTTCGCTGGCGGCGGACGTCGCCTTCGGGGTCGGGGCGGCGGCGATCTTCTGCGGCGCGCTGGTGGCGGCGGATTACGGCAGGGTGCAGCTGTTTTCCGTCGCGGGGACGCTGCTGGGCTTCGCACTGTGCGCCGCGGGCCTGTTCCCGCCGGCGCGGTGGGCGGTCGCCGGCCTGGGAAGGATGTTTCGTCATACTTTCGACACAATACGGGAATTTTGTTGGTTTAAATTAATATTTAAATGACAGGAATAGGAACGTAAATGTCGAAATTTAGCACGGATTGGCCGTGGAATCAGGCCGGGCCCCGGCCTGCCGACGCTTACCGGCCGGGCCGCGGGCTGTGGCTGTTTACGAAGGATGAGGTGAGGCGGATCATGCGGCGCAGGGTGAAACCCCGGTTCTGGGGCTTTATGATCGCGGTGACGCTGGTCGTGTTCCTCGCCAGCTTCGCGGTGCTGCGCATCCGATACAGCTATGGGGCCGAGCGACTGGAGCAGGCCCTCAGCGAGCGTGACGCGCTGGCAGCCGAGGCCGACGTGCTGGAGAAGCAGCTCAAATACGCCCGGACCGACGCATACGTGATGCGGGTCGCCCGGGACGAGCTGAACATGATCATGCCCGGCGAGATCCGGTATGTCAACGGGACGCGGTGACGCCCCAACATATGATTCGCAATGATCCTTCGCCGCCATCGGCGCGGCGAAGGATCATTGCATGACAGCGCAATACGGGAGGAAACACACATGGCGAATGAAATCTTCGGCTTTATTGGCTGTGGCAACATGGGCGGCGCGCTGGCGACGGCGGTGAGCCGCGTGGTCGGGGGCGGGCGCATCCTGCTGGCCAACCGCAACCCGG
>JAZSAA010000363.1:0-2964 GCA_045601625.1 Clostridia bacterium
AATCGCAAGCGATTTCCGGGCGGCAAATCTGCAAGGAAACGATTTTTGCTCTGGTCGGCAGGCTCCCTGCCGCAAAAATCGCCCCGCCCGCGGCGTACACGCCGCCGCGTACGATTGAAGATCGGGGCGCTCCGCCCCCGATACCCCCGGTAAGTTGGCCAAAAGCCTCCCCTGAAAGGGGCATCGAGCGCCGGGAAAACAGTCCAGTGGACTGTTTTCAGCGAGATGGGGCCGGCAGGCCCGTGGACGGTAGCGCGCAGCGCCGGAGGGGTTCCGTCTCCCCGATAAATCAGAATTTGTCACCCCTTCCAAAACTTCCCCGGAACCTTCCGGGCATAAATTGCATCTAATGTATGGTACATCTACCGGAACGGAGGCGGTTGCGATGAAAAAGACGCTCCTGGCCGTGCTGGCGCTGCTTTTGGCGGGGACGGCCGCGCTGGCCGGCGCGCCGAGGCTGTCCGGCGAGCTGTTCGACTGCGCCAAGCAGGCCCTGGTCGCGCTGGCTTCAGGGGATTACGACGCCGTTTCCGACGGCCTGCCCTTCTCGGGAGACGCGCCGGACGCCTCCCGGTGGCGACAGCTGGCGGAACAGTATGCCGACCTGAGCGCCGTGCAGACCGACTACGCCGTGGCCTTCTGGACCGGCAGCATATGGGTCGTCGGCGTGCCCGTACAGCCGCCCTCGGACGGCTCGGTGGAGGCGCTGGCCTTCTCCAGCGCGGACGGGGTCAGCTTCAACGACTGCCGCTACGCCACCTGGAGCCAGATCGAGGAAGCCTGCGGCGAGAGCAGCCGGGTGATCTGGGATCAGGAGTACATCGGCGGCAGCGCCACGGTGGAGGCCGACCTGGGCGCGTAGGGCTATATGAGGGGCCAAACAAGGGTTTATCACGGAATGCTTGGGAATTTGCGCAACATGGCCGGCCGACGCAGCATACAGATCCTTCGCTTCACTCAGGACGACAACAAGCCGAAGCCCGGCCATCCTCGGAGAAGCGGTGCCAAAGGGCTTTTCTGTCACTTATTTATGAGCAGTATCGGTTTCCCGTAAAACGACCAAAACAGCGCGGCCGCCGCGTCCCATAAGGGCGCGGCGGCCCCTTATTCGCCTTTATTGGAAATCATTTACATAAAAAACTTGTGAAACAGCGCATTTCATTCTATAATATACATAGTATAATTCCCACAAGGAGTGAACGGACATGAGACAGAGCGGCGTATTGCTGCACATCACCTCCCTGCCCTCCCGCGGCGGCATCGGCACGCTGGGACAGGCGGCCTACGACTTCGTGGATTTCGTGAAGGACGCGGGCATGACCATCTGGCAGGTGCTGCCCATCGGGCCCACCGGTTACGCGGAAAGCCCCTACCAGAGCACCTCCACCTTCGCCGGAAACACCCTGATGATCGACTTCGACATGCTGGAGGCCGAGGGCATACTGCCCAGGGGCAGCTATGAACCGCTGCCGTTCCACGACGACGTGGATTTCGAGGCCGTCAAGGCCCAGAGCGAGGCCCTGCTGCGCAAGGCCTTCGAGGCCTCCTTCGCCGACCTCGCCGAGGAGATCGCGGCCTTCGAGGCCGAGAACCCCTGGGTGCGCAGCTACGCGCTGTTCCGCGCCATCAAGGCGAAGTTCGGCGAAATCTCCTGGATGGAATGGCCGGACAACGCCATCCGCCTGCGCAAGCCCAGGGCCCTGGCGAAGTACGAAAAGGAACTGGCGGACGAGGTCAACTACTACATCTTCGGCCAGTACCTGTTCTTTGACCAGTGGCAGCGGCTGCACGACTACGCCCGCATGAACGGCGTGAAGCTCATGGGCGACATGCCCATCTACGTGGCCGAGGATTCCAGCGACGTCTGGCTGAATCCCGAGCTGTTTGAGCTGGACGAGGACTGCAAGCCCATCCGCATCGCGGGGGTGCCGCCGGATTACTTCCAGAAGGACGGCCAGCGCTGGGGCAACCCGCTTTACGACTGGAAAAAGCACGCCGAGACCGGCTATGCCTGGTGGATCGAGCGCCTGCGCGCCATGGGCCGGCTGTTCGACATCCTGCGCATCGACCACTTCATCGGCTTCGCCTACTACTTCGCCATCGACGCTGGCGAGGCGACCGCCCGCAACGGCGTGTACGAGATCGGCCCCGGCCGCAGGCTGTTCAACCGCCTGCGCAAGGCCCTGCCCGACCTGCAGATCGTTGCCGAGGACCTGGGCAACGTCAAGGCCAGGGCCAGGAAGCTGCTGGCCTGGAGCGGCTATCCCGGCATGAAGGTGCTGCAATTCGCCTTCGACGGCGACGACAGCCCCGACCTGCCCGAAAACCACGTGAAGAACTGCGTGGTCTACACCGGCACCCACGACAACGACACCACGCTGTCCTGGTGGGCCAGCGCCTCCGAGGCCACAAAGGCCCGCGCCCGCAAGGCCCTGGGCATGGCCCAGGACGACGACGGCATCGTGGATGCCATGCTGCGCGCCGGCTTTGCCTCCGTCGCCGACACCGTCATCGCGCCGATGCAGGACTTCCTGTATCGGGACGGCAGGGCCCGGATGAACTTCCCCGGCACCGTCGGCGGCAACTGGCTGTGGCGCATGGATAAGACCGACTACGCCCCCGTCGCCGCCCACATCCGCCGGCTGAACCGCATGGGCCATCGCGGCCCCATCAAAACCGCCACCGGCGCGGAGCTGATCGCCAGCGCCGAAAAGATCGCCATGTGCGACGCCCACACCACCCCCCAGAAGGCCAGCACCGTGCAGCTGCACGACGCCGTGGCCAAGGCCGCCATGCTGGATATCGCGCCCCAGTGGGCCGACGACTACGCCGACCGCCTGTATGAGCGCCGCGCCGCTTACCTGTCCGCCGAGTACCTGATGGGCCGCCTGGTGTACAACAACCTGTACGCCATGGGCGTGCTGAAGGACGTCAAGGAGCGCCTGGCGCTGAAGGGCGTGGACC
>JAZSAA010000364.1:0-4834 GCA_045601625.1 Clostridia bacterium
GTATTTAGTATTTAGTGGTTAGTGGAGGAGGAAATCCTTGCGGATTTCTTTTGATTCAAAGAATCGAGAAACGTTGAAACCTCTGCCGTTTCCCTTTAATTAAACAAATCCGTCAGGATTTGCACCACCACTAAATACTAACCACTAAATACTAAATACTCAACTTCTGATTTATCGAGCACAGCTCGATAAATCAGAAGTTGATCTCCCCCACCGAAATCCCTTCCCGCTCCGCGATCTGCGCCAAATCGTCAAACTCGGGCTTGATCCTGTCCACGCCGTAGCCGTGGGAGCGCTTGGCGCGGACGGGGCCGTAGGGGGTGTCCAGGGTGACGGCCTCCCGCTTCAGGGTATAGCGACGCAGCCGCTGGCAGCGCACGCCGATGGTGGTGGTGTCGCGCAGCATCAGCCGGGCGAATTCCGCCTCCCGGTCGGGCGGGCACAGGCAGCACAGCAGCGTGCCGGGGCGGCTCTTCTTCATCTGGATGGACTGGGTCCACACGTCCAGCGCGCCGGCCTGGCGCAGGCGCTGGACCGCAAAGCCGATCTCCTCCCCGGTCATGTCATCCAGGTTGCAGCGCAGCTCCGCCACCTCCTCCGCAGCGTCTGCGCTCTCGCCCATCAGCGCCCGCACGCAGTTGGCCCAGGGGAAGTCCTTGGTGCCCATGCCGTAGCCCACGGCCTCCAGGGTCATGGCCGGCATGTCGCCGAAGTTGTCCGCGAAGTGCCTTAGCAGCGCCGCGCCGGTGGGGGTGCACAGCTCCCCGCGGATCGCCCCGCCGTAGACCGGCACGCCCTCCAGCAGCAGCGCGGTGGCCGGGGCCGGCACCGGCAGCACGCCGTGGGCGCAGCGCACCTGGCCGCTGCCCACGTGCACTGGGGAGACCACCACCCGCCCGGGAGCGAGCTCGTGCATCAGCGCGCAGACCCCCACCACGTCGGCCACGGCGTCCAGCGCGCCCACCTCGTGGAAGTGGATCTGGTCCACAGGATGGCCGTGCACCTTCGATTCCGCCTCAGCGATCCTCATATACACTGCCTTCGCGTCGTCCCTCACCGCCTTCGGCAGGATCAGGGCGTCGATGATGGCACAGATGTCATTCAACGAGGAATGGTGGTGATGGTGTTCCGGCTCATGGTCGTGAACATGATCGTGGGCATGCCCGCGGTGATGGTCGTGGCCGTGGCCGTCTGTTTCCCCATGATCCACATCGTGGGAGCGCTCCTCCTCCCCGTCCACCGTCACGGAGACGTGCGCACCGGTGATGCCGCATTTTTCCGCTTTCCTGCGCTCGAAGCGCACCCCCGGCAGGCCCAGGGCGTTCATCCGGGCGATGAAGGCCTCCGGGTCGGGCAGCAGCTCGCTCAGCGCGGCCATCAGCATGTCCCCCGCCGCGCCCATGTTGCATTCGATGTAAAGCGTTTTCATGCCTCGTCTATCCCCTTCATTCGGTTGATCCGGTTGGCCAGGTAGCCCGCGCCGAAGCCGTTGTCGATGTTCACCACAGAGATGCCGCTGGCGCAGGCGTTCAGCATGGAAAGCAGCGCGGACACGCCGCCGAAGCTGGCGCCGTAGCCCACGGAGGTGGGCACCGCGATCACGGGGCAGTCCACCAGCCCGCCGATCACGCTGGCCAGCGCGCCCTCCATGCCCGCCACGGCCACCACCGCCCGGGCTGATTGCAGCTCGTCCAGGTGGGACAGCAGCCGGTGCAGCCCGGCCACGCCCACGTCGTACAGGCGGGTGACCCGGCTGCCCAGGGTCTCGGCGGTCAGCGCCGCCTCCTCGCAGACGGGCAGGTCGCTGGTGCCGCCGGAGGCCACCACCACGCTGCCCGCCAGGGGCCGGTCCGCGCGGTTGACCACGCCCAGCCGGGCCGTGGAATCGTAGAACAGCGGCAAGGCCTTTGCCACATGGGCCGCCTTCTCCCCGTCCAGGCGGGTGACCAGTATGTTCCCGCTCCCCGCCGCCACCATGCGGCCGGCGATGGCGACGATCTGCTCCGCCGTCTTGCCCGCGCCGTAGATCACCTCGCCGACGCCGTTGCGCAGGCCCCGGTGGTGGTCGATCTTGGCGTAGCCGATGTCCTCATAGGGGGCCTGGGCCAGCAGCTTCAGCGCCGCCTCCGGGGTCATGCGCCCCGCCTGCACGTCCTTCAACGCCTCCAGCATTTGTTCCCTGTCCATATCCTCACCTGTCCTTCAAGTCCAGCATGACAGTGTCAAACCACGGCGCGAGGGCCGCGCGCATTTCCTCCCGCCGGGCGACGGCCTCCGCCATCTGCGCCCCCGGCAGCTGCAGGCGCGCCGCGCCGTGGAACAGCCGCACGCGAAAGTCGGTAAAGCCCATTGCGAACAGCGCGGTTTCCGCGCCCTCCACGCTGGCCAGCATCTCTTGCGTGATCGCCGTGCCCGCGGGGACGCGGGTGGCCAGGCAGGCATAGGCGGGTTTGTCCCAGGTGAACAGCCCCGCCGCCCGGGAGTATCCCCGCACCTGGGCCTTGGTGACGCCGCACTGCCGCAGCGGCGACAGCACGTTCAGCTCCTCCAGCGCCCTCATGCCGGGGCGGTCCCCGGCGTCGTCGGAGGCGTTGGTGCCGTCCATGACGGCGTCGTAGCCCCGGGCCTTTGCCGCTGCCAGCAGCGCCGTGAAGATGGCCCGCTTGCAATGGTAGCAGCGATTGGCGGGATTGGCGCGCACCGCGTCCACCGCCAGCACGTCCAGCGGCACCACGTTCAGCGGCACGTCCAGCTGCTGCGCCAGCCGCAGCGCGTCCCGGCGCTCGAATTCCGGCTGGAAGGCCGATTGGGCGTAGAAGGCCGCCACGTCGCAGCCGCAGGCCCTGGCAGCGTACAGCAGATAGGCGCTGTCCACCCCACCGGAAAAGGCCAGCGCCAGCCGGGGATGGGCGTCGAAGAAGGCGCGCAACGCCTGGGGCACGGTGTTTTCAACGGGCATGACAGCATCCCTCCAGCCTGTTTCTTAGCATATTGCTATACTATCATATCACAACCCGGAGATAAAAACAACGGGGAACGTCCCGGCATGGCCGAACAGGCGCGATATATGAATTGCAGGGGCGGCGACGCGCCGTCCCTGCATTCGTTATACAGCGTTATTCCGTCCGGGACAGTCCCCCGATTCCGTTCCGCACCGTCCCGTCACTCCTGCGCGGCGCCGCAGTTGGGGCAGAACTTCGGGGTCTGGCCGTCCTCGAACTCAAAGCCGCAGGACGCGCAGGCGGCCTTCTGCGCCGGCATGGGCGCGCCGCACTCGGTGCAGAACTTGCCGGTGTTGCCGGAATGCCCGTTTTCGCAGGTCCAGCCCTCGGCGTTCTCCGCGCCAGCTGCCCCGGCGGGCGCTTCCGGAGCCTCCGCCGCGGCGGGCTTCTGGATGTCCAGCTGGTAGATCCGGTAATCCCGGCTCTCCAGGTTGACCACGGCGACGGTGGCGTCATTGTTGAGGTAGATGTACCGGTAATCCTCGCTGAAGGGGATCACGGTGTTGCCGTAGAGGTCCACCACGCCCTTTTCGCCATTGGTATTCTCGGCGATGAAGGCCATGCACCCGTTGTAGCCGGGGATCTCCACGTCGGCATAGTGCTCGGGCAGCTCGCCCACGGCGGCGCTGAGCACGATGGTAGTGCCGTCGAGGTTCGTGATCGTGGCGAAGGTGCCCCGGTCTTTGACGATCTCCTTGCTGTAGGTGAAATCGCAGGTGACGTTGCCCTTCAGGTCGAGGAAGCCGAACTTGTCGTCCTTGACGGCGCCGATATAGCCGTACTTCACGGGGAAGTTATAGCTCAGCTCGTCGTATTCCACCGGAATGACCTCGTTGCCCTGCTCGTCGATCACCCCGTAATACCGGTTCATGGACACCGGCGCGTAACCGTCCACGAAGGGGCGGATGCTGTCGTAATTCTGTGCCGGGCGGAAGACCTCCTGGCCCTGCAGGCCGTAGAGCACACCGCGATCGTACACATAGGGGTTTTCCACCTCGTCCGGCTGCAGCGTGCAGGCGGGATCGAAGGCCACCTGGCCGCTGCCCTGGTGGGTATAGATGGTCTTGCCGTTCTTGTACTGGCTGTCATACTCGCCGCTGTAGTCCGACTTGTAGGGGGACTTCTCCATGCGGCTGTTGTAGTAGACGTGCTCCCGGCTGCGATTGGTGACGCAGATGTACGCGCCATGGGCGGTGGCGTAGTTCTCGCCGTATGCGGAGCGGTCCAGCGTGCCCACCTTCTGGCCGTCGAAGAAGAAATCGACGGTGTCGATCCGGTAAAAGCTCTTCTCGCCGTTGGAGAGGTTGGTAAACGTGTAATCCTTGTCGTCCGCCTCGGAGGGCACCAGCTTGACGCCCGCCTGCCAGCGGTCCGAGACAATGGCAATGTCCGCGTATTCGGCGGGGATGATCACGTTCCCCTGGGCGTCCAGCAGGCCCTCGTCGTGCACGCCGTCCACCGAGCTGCGGGCGCTGACCTTGAACAGGGGATACTCCGAAATCGGCCGGATATCGGAATAGATCGCGCCGGTCAGGTCCTGCCCGTCCGCCGTGATCAGCTTGTAGTAATCGGCCCCGTCCTCACGGATGGCCAGCACGTCGGTCAGCCTGCTGACCTGGATGTCCCTCGCCTTGACCTCGCGCACCTGCGTCTCGGCCCCGGCCGAAACGGCCATGGCGACCAGAAGGATCGCCAGCAAAAGGATGTTGAACCGCCTAACCATTGTCCTCTCCTCCCAACGATTGTTTTGACAGTATTGTACCAGCGTCGCGTCCCTTTGTCAATGATGGAAGGCCAAAGCAGGCCGCCCCCCTGCGCGCAGGGGGGCGGCC
>JAZSAA010000365.1:0-7761 GCA_045601625.1 Clostridia bacterium
TCGCCGTAGATCCACTGGGTCTTGTCCGCGCTCTGGCGCAGGCCGCCGTAGTAGGTCTGGAAGATGTGCAGGTTCACGGTGGAGAACAGGGTCAGCTGGTTCTCGGGAACGCCCGCGTCCAGCTGGGGCTGCGCCCAATCCAGATAGGCCTGAATCTCCTTCTTAAGGTCCTGCAGCACGGGCAGGTACTCGGCATGGACGCCGTGCTTGGACAGCTCGGCGGCGTCGCCGGCCACGAACTCGTTCTCCTTGTAGAAGTCCTCGTCGAAGGGCTCCTCGGACCAGTTCAGGATCATCTTCAGCTCATTGATGCAGCCCTGCACGCTCTTGACCTTGTCGTAGGTCTGGCCGTCGTGGGCGTAGACGCCGGTGGTGGCGTCGGGATCGGCGGGATCCCACACCAGGTAGGGCATCACGGACTGGTACTGGCCGCCGGACACCAGGGTGTTGCCGCCGACCTCGGCGTTCTTTTCGATGACCAGCACGGTGTTGCCGTCCTGGGCGGCCTGGGCCGCGGCGGCCATGCCGGCGCCGCCGGCGCCGACCACGACCACGTCGTAGTCCAGGGTGATGGGGTCGCCCGCGGTATGCTCGATCTTGGCGGCCTTGAAGGCGTCCAGGTTGCTGCAGGCGGCCTGCTCGGCGGTGTCGTTCACCGCGTTGCGCAGGGCGCGGGTGGTGAAGGTGGCGCCGGAAACGCCGTCCACGCCGGAGCCGTTGGCCATGAGCATCTCGGGGATCATGATGTCATAGGCCAGGGTGCCCACATGGGCGGTCTCCACGCTGGAGGCGACCTCGATCTTCTCGATCTTGTCCGCGCCGTAGGTCACGCTGATGGTCACGGGGCCGTTGTAGCCCTCGGCGGTGGCCTCGTAGGTGCCGGCGTTGAAGGTCAGCTCGGCGCCCTCGGCGGGGGCTTCCTTGGCTTCGCCGCGGGCCTGGGCCAGGGCGTCTTCCACCGCGGCAGCCACGCCGTCGCGGGTCATGGTCGCGCCGGCAACGGCGTCGATCTGGCCGTCGGTGCGGCCGATCAGGGCTTCCTGATAGGTCTCGAAGTTGGGCTGGCCCATGGGGACCTCGCCCGGGCCCTCGATGGTGGCTTCGGTGATGCCGTTCTCATCGACGGTGATGGTCACGGTCACGGAGTCGGTTTCGCTGTAGCCCTTGCCGGTGCCGGTGTAGGTGCCGGGGGTAAGCCCCGCGCCTTCCGCAAAGGCCGCGCAGCCCAGCAGCAGGCAGAGGCTCAGTAGCAGTGCAAGAGTTTTCTTCATGGTATCCCTCCTTCAATATTGTCCATGCGAACACAAACGCCCACATTTCCATCACAATCATATCATATTATTTACCTCTGTGTCAACTTGTTTTGAGGGGCTCGCGGGGGCTGAGAGGAAGTGGCAGCACCGTTTGCGCATTTTTCGGTTGATAAATGATGCAAAAGGGTATATAATGCAAATATGATCAAATTGGAGAGGTTTGCGTTGCTGCGACTGTGTATGGCTCTGGTCGCCGTGGCCATGGCGTTATCCGGCTGTGGCCCCGCGAAAGAGGCGGGCGGGGTCCGCGTACTGGTGGATGGCTCGGCCTGGAAGGGCCCGACGGTGTCGCCGGAGGCGGGGGAGGGCCTGCGGGTCTACATCACCTGCGACGGCCGGCCGCTGCTGGACCTGCCCTTCGGCGAGGCGCACAGCGTGCAGGTCATACAGGCGGACGGGGCGGAAAACACCGTCGCCATCACAGGGGATGCCGTGTACATGGACCACGCCGACTGCGAAAACCAGGACTGCGTGCAGATGGGCGCGGTGACCCGGGACAACCTGGAGCTGCGGGTGATGGGCGGCTTCATCATATGCCTGCCCCACAAAATCTCGGTGGAGGTGCGCGACGGCTGATGGAGGCTGTAAATTGAAATCGAATGCGCAAAAGGTCGCCCGCTTCGGCATGCTGACGGCGCTGGCGCTGGTGCTGGGCTGGCTGGACAGGGCCATCCCGGTCACCTGGTTCTTGAGCGGCGCGGTGCCGGGCATCAAGCTGGGACTGGCCAACACGGTGCTGCTGTACGCGGTGTACCTGATGGACTGGAAGGGCTGCGTGCTGCTGATGCTGGCGAAGGTGTTCCTGTCGGGCTTCATGTTCGGCTCGATGAGCGCCATACTCTACAGCCTCTGCGGCGGCGCGCTGAGCCTTGCGGTGATGCTGCTGGTGCGCCGCCGGCCCCGCGCAGGGGCGCTGGTGATCGCGCTGTTGGCCGCGGCCAGCGACGTCATGCTGCTCATACGCAACCCCCATCCCCGGGGACAGATGCTCTGGTGCGTTATCCTGATCGCCCTGGCCTGCACGGCCGCCGTCGCCGCCTGTGTCATCATCGGCAGGCGGACGGAGTATGCGGTGCTGGGCACATCTCTGGCCGGGGCGGTGGCCCACAACGTCGGCCAGATCCTCGCGGCCAGCGCCATGCTGCGCACCCCCCAGCTGCTGTATACCTACCTGCCGGTGCTGGTGGGGATCGGCGCGGTGGTGGGATGCCTGACGGGCATCGTGGCCCAGCGGGTTTTCAGGGCGCTCAGAATAGAGGGCATTGAATAAAACGAAGGACAGGGGTTATCGGATGAAGAGATGGCGGATGCCTGCGCTGCTGTTGATCCTGGCATGCGTGTTGAACCTGGCGGGCTGCGCGTCGGCCCAGCAAAAGAAACAGACTGCGGTCGGGTTTTACCTGGACACGGTCATCACCCTGACGGCCTACGTGGACGACGCCGCCGTGCTCACCGACGCGCTGGCGGAATGCGGGCGCTACGAGCGGCTGCTCTCCCGGACCGTCGAGGGCAGCGACGTGTGGCGCGTCAACCACGCTGGCGGAAAGCCGGTGGAGGTTTCCGACGACACCATCGTACTGCTGCAAACTGCGCGCCAGGTGAGCGAGTTCTCCGGCGGCGCCTTTGACGTGACCATCGCCCCGGTGTCCACCCTGTGGGACTTCACCTCCGGCGCGGCGGTGGTGCCGGACACCGACGCCATTGCCAAGGCCGCAGCCCTGGTGGATTATACCCGAATGGACGTGGACGTCGAGGGCAACACCGTCACCCTGCCCGAGGGGATGATGATCGACCTGGGCGGCATCGCCAAGGGCTACATCGCCGACGAAGTGAAGCAATACCTGATGGACCGGGGCGTGGAGAGCGCGGTGCTGTCCTTCGGCGGCAACATCGTCACCATCGGCCTGAAGCCCGACGGAAGCCCCTGGAAGGTGGGCATCCAGGACATCGACCGGCCTACCGGCGAGTACATGCTGGTGTCGCTGAGCTACGGCGGCAGCACCGTCACCAGCGGCATCTACGAGCGGGGCTTCGAGTCCGACGGGGTGTACTACCACCACATCCTGGACCCGAACACCGGCTGGCCGATACAAAACAGACTGGCGTCGGTTACGATCTTCTCCGACAGCTCCATGTGGGGCGACGCCCTGGCCACCGCGGCCTTCGCCCTGGGGCCCGAGGATGGCATGGCCCTCATCGAGGAGATAAACGGGGCCGAGGCCGTGTTCATTTCCCGGGACCGGTCGGTCAGCGCCACCTCGGGGGCGGATAAATACCTGGCACGGCCGTAAAAAGACCGAAGTCTGTAATGAACAAAGGGGCGAATCTCATGTACGCGACGCTGGAACACCATTTCATTAAGATCGTCTACTACATCATCATGCTCCTCGAAATGGTCGGGGTGGTCATAGTGGTGGCCTATGCTTTCCGAGCCCTTGTCGCGGTATTCACCAGTACCCACAAGTGCAAGCATCTGCTTTCCGAGGGCATCACCACGGCGCTGAGCTTCCTGCTGGGCGGCGAGGTGCTCAAGACCATCGTCGCCCCGGACTGGAAGGACATCGGCATGACCTGTGCGATCCTGCTGATGCGCGCGGCGGTGACGGTGCTGCTGCACTGGGAGAGCAAGCACGAAAATCCGGAGGAATAGAGGAATTGGCGCGCGATACGGGCAGCCGCATGACGGGTGACGAAATCTGTCGGCCACGGCTGGCAAAGAATACGCCTCGTCATGCGACCACCCGATTATGCGGCATTCCCACAAAGAGGGATCAGCGATGAAGGGATTGTTGAAACGGACGCTGCTCTGCCTGCTGGCAGGGCTTTTGCTCGTAATCGCGCTTGCCGGCGCGGAGCCGGAGGCGACGACCGAACCGGCTGAAACGGCGCAGGAGGAGACGACGACTGAACCGGCTGAAACGGCACAGCCGGAGGCGACGGAACCGGACCAGGCTTCGCCAAAGCCCGCCAGGGGCTACGTGCTGGTCACCACGGCCGCCCAGTCGGGGTGGCTGCCGCTGCCCGAGGAGGGGGAGCTCAGCTATCCCCTGCGCCAGCTGCTGCCGGACGGCACCGAGGCCGTGAACACCATCCACCTGACGCCTGACGGGGTCTATATGGAGGACTCCACCTGCGAGGGACACGACTGCGTCCAGCAGGGCGTCGTCACACTGGAAAACCGGCAGGAGCGCATCCTCGGCAACATGATCATCTGCCTGCCGAACCAGGTGACCCTCCAGCTGTTCACGCCGGAGGAGCTGCTGGAGATGATGAAGGAGCAGAAATGAAGCGGGAAGATCCTTCGCTTCGTTCGTGATGACAGGGAAACGCCTGTCTGTCAGGCTGAGCGAAGCGAAGGATCTTTCTACAGCGAGATAAGTGAGGTCAAAGAGAATGATACAGGACATCTACCCACACAGGCTGCGCAACGAGTTCATCCCCGCCCGCGCGGTGGAGCCGGAGGGATGGCTGTTTCGCTTCGACGGGGACTGCCTGCTCTGCGCCATCGAAGGCGACGCGGTGCGGCTGCCCCGGGTGAAGGACATCCCCTCGGGAGCCGAGAGGCGCTACCTGTTCGCGCTGGACGAAGTGCCCTGCTATTTGGACATGGTGGGGGAGACGGGCGAAGCCGAGGGACTGGAGTGGGTGCAGGTGCGCGCGCTGCGCCGCCGCGCCACCGGGCCGAGGGAAGCGATCTTCGGGGCGTGGACGGCCTTCCAGCTGTACAACTGGTACCGGGACAACCGCTTCTGCGGACGTTGCGGCGGTGAAACCGCGCTGGCCCCGGACGAGCGCGCCGTGATGTGCCCCGCCTGCAACCGGCGCATCTATCCGAGGATCATCCCCGCTGTCATTGTGGGCGTCACCAACGGCGACGAGATCCTGATGACCAAGTACCGAGGGCGCGAGATTCCCTATTACGCGCTCATTGCGGGCTTCACCGAGATTGGCGAGACCCTGGAGCAGACCGTGGCCCGGGAGGTCATGGAGGAGGCCGGGCTGCGGGTGAAGAACATCCGCTACTACAAATCCCAGCCCTGGGCCATCGTGGACGACCTGCTGGCGGGCTTCTACTGCGATGTGGACGGCTCCACCGAGATCCACATGGACGCCACCGAATTGAAGGAGGCCGTCTGGGTCCGCCGCGAAGACGTGGCCGGCCAGCCCAACGACTTCAGCCTGACCAACGAGATGATGCTGGTGTTCCGGGACGGGAAGGAGCCGAGGTAAAAAAAGGTCCTTCGACTGCGCCGCTTTTGCGGCTCCGCACAGGATGACAACAAAGGCAGCTTGTCATCCTGAGCGAAGCGCAGCCGAAGGATCTAATTAAATATTCAAATATCTAATCCTCCCACTGATCCTCGCCCCACTTGTCCGGGGAGGGGTCGACTTCGGGGCCCGCGTCGGGCTCGTCGAAGCTGGTGAAGATGTCCCGCATCAGCATTTCGTTGTTCACCAGGTTCTTCAGGGCGTCCCGTCCGACCACGCTGTCGGTGCCCAGGCAGGCCTTGCACCGGTAGCCGCAATCCGGGCACACACAGCCCAGCTCCAGCCCCTCGGATTGCACCATGTAGGTGTCGCACACATGACAGCTGCAACGCACGGCTGTCGCCTCCTTTGTTGTGTTCGATAAGATCCTTCGACTTCGCTTCGCTCCGCTCAGGATGACATGCGCGATAGCATCGTGCGCCACCGCGGCAGCGGCGTCTATACCGTCACCACTGCCGTGTGGATTCGCGGTGGCGGCAATCTGCCGTCAAAGTGGCGGCGCAGGCGCTGCCGCTACAGCTATACGGTCAATTCAATCCCGTCCAGGCTCGCCCCGGCCAGTGCTTCGCCGCGGTAGCGCAGGGTCAGGTCGAAGAAATCCCGCCGGGTCTCCAGCAGCCGCAGGAAGATCTTGTCCCCCTCCCACAGCGTCAGCGCCAGCAGCCGGTCCTTGTCGATCCAGGCCAGGTCGCCCTCGTCGCATTCGGTCATCTCGCCATCGAAGCGGTCGGCGGTGAACAGGTGCATGTCCTCGTCGGGCCAGACGTCCGAGCGAAAGTGGACGATGCCCCGGTATTGGGGGGCAATCAGCGTCAGCCCCGTCTCCTCCCGGCATTCCCGCAGGATGCAGTCGAGGGGTGTCTCGCCGGGCTCGATGTGGCCGCCGACGCCGATCCACTTGTCGTGGTTCTCGTCCCCGGCCTTCTTGGTGCGGTGCAGCATCAGGTACCGGTGGCCCTGTTCGATGTAGCAGAGGGTGGTTTGTTTCATGGCGTTTGTTCTGCTTTCTGTCGTTGTTTGGGTTTTCCTCCCGTCCATTATACCACAAGCCCCTGGTTCGCGGCGAAGTTCCGCCTTAATTTAACGCTTTCTTCCCTTGCCATCGGGGCCCGATACTGCTATAATACTTTAGGTAAGCAGAAGCGCCGACTTCTCACCCTGCGACTTGCGTTGTACGGGTTAACAGCATGACATTGGCCCGCATGGGCCTGTTGAGGGCGGCGCTATGCGCGGCTCTTTCTTTATTGGCAAGCTTTATAGGAGGTGTTTCGGTATTAACGATCTCATGATTAACGAGGAGATCCGCGATCGCGAGGTGCGCGTGGTGGATCAGAACGGTGAGCAGCTGGGCGTCATGTCCGGCAGGGATGCGCTGGCCCTGGCAGAGGAGCGTCAGCTGGATCTGGTCAAGATCGCCCCGCAGGCCCGTCCGCCGGTTTGCAAGCTCATGGACTACGGCAAGTATCGCTTCGAGCAGTCCAAAAAAGAGCGCGAATTCCGCAAGAATCAGAAGGTCATTACCGTCAAGGAGGTTCGCCTGTCCGCCACCATCGAGGATCACGACATCGACGTCAAGTTCAAGAATGCCGTGAAGTTCCTGAAGGACGGAAACAAGGTGAAGGTGACGATCCGCTTCCGCGGCCGTCAGATCACCCACTCCGACATTGGCCGCCAGGTCATGAATGAGTTTGCCGATAGGATCAAGGAGTATGGCACCGTGGACAAGGCCCCCCAGATGGAAGGCCGCAGCATGATCATGTTCATCTCCCCGAGAGCTTCCGATTAATTGAGTTACTGATCAACGAGAGGAGGAAAAACCCATGCCCAAACAGAAGACGCACAAGGGCGCAGCAAAGCGTGTTAACCTCACCAAGAGCGGCAAAGTCAAGCGCGCTCAGGCCTTCAAGCGTCACATCCTGACCAAGAAGCCCACCAAGCGCACCCGTAACCTGCGCAAGGCCGCCTATCTGACCACCACAGAAGGCAAGACCATGAAAAAACTGATCCCGTACAAGTAAGGAGGCGAATCAAGAATGGCAAGGATTAAGCGTGCTGTCAACGCACAGAAGAAAAAGCGTAAGGTAATGAAGCTTGCGAAGGGCTACTTTGGCGCCAAGAGCAAGCAGTATCGCGCCGCCAGCGAACAGGTTCGCCGTTCTCTGCGCTACGCCTACATCGG
>JAZSAA010000366.1:0-6793 GCA_045601625.1 Clostridia bacterium
GGATGGTTCCAAGGGACAGCACTGCCGGCAGCAGCGGCGAGGCGCTGCGGGAGACGACGGTCTGCAGCGCCGTGATCAGTTGGGCGGCGCAGACGATGGCGTCCACGCACAGGTGCGGCCGGGCCGCGTGGCCGGACACGCCATTCACCACGATGTTCAGCTCATCGGTGGAGCCGTTCAGGCAGCCCGGGCGGGTGTCGACCCGGCCCACGTTCATGTAGGGCTGTACGTGCAGGCCGTAGACGGCGTCTACGCCCTGCATGACCCCGGCGGCCACCATCGGCGCCGCGCCGCCCACCGTCTCCTCGGCGGGCTGGAACAACAGCCGGACATTGCCCTTCAGGGCGCTTTTCTTTGCGCTCAGGAGCCGCGCGGCGGCCAATTGGATGGCCATGTGCATGTCGTGGCCGCAGGCGTGCATCCAGCCCTCGTGGGTCGAGCGAAAAGGGCAGCCCTCCGGCTCCGTCAACGGCAGCGCATCCATGTCCGCCCGCAGCGCCACCGTCGGGCCGGGCCCGCCGCCTTTGATTTCAGCCACGATCCAGGTGCGCTCGGTGGCGCAGGGGATGCTCATCGCCTCCAGCTGCCTGATCAGGTACGCCTGGGTCTTGAATTCCTGAAAGCCGGTCTCCGGGATGCGGTGCAGCGCGCGGCGGGTTTCGATCATCCAGGGAGCGATCTGTCCGGCTTCGGTATAAAGATCATTGACGTTCATAATCAATTCCTCACAGATGGCACGCCACAAAGTGTCCCTTTCCGATTTCCCGCATTTCGGGCCTTTCCTCCCTGCAAACCGGCTTGCAACAGCGGCAGCGGGAGGCGAAGGGGCAGCCGGGAGGCGGGTCGATGGGCTGGGGCACGTCGCCCTGCAGCACGATGCGCTTCGTCTGGGCGGCCAGGTCGGGGTCGGCGATGGGCACCGCGGACATCAGCGCCTGGGTGTAGGGGTGCTGCATGTTGGAATACAGCTCATCCACCTCAGCCAGCTCCACCATGTGGCCCAGGTACATCACCCCGACCCGGTGGGAGATGTGGCGAACCATGGACAGGTCGTGGCTGACGAACAGGTAGGTCATGCCCATCTGCTGCTGAAGCTCCTCCAGCATGTTGATAACCTGGGCCTGTATGGACACGTCCAGCGCCGAGATGGGCTCGTCGCAGACCACGAATTCCGGGCGCGTGGCCAGGGCCCGGGCGATGCCGATGCGCTGGCGCTGCCCGCCGGAGAACTCGTGGGGGTAGCGGTTCAGGTGGTCCTTCTTCAGGCCCACCTGCCCGATCAGCTCCGCGACCCGGGCGTCAATGTCCGACTGGGGCATGCGCTGCAGCTTCATCGGTTCGGCGATGATGCTGGATACGGTCATGCGCGGGTTCAGCGAGGCGTAGGGGTCCTGGAAGATCATCTGCATCCTGCGGCGGTATGGCTGTACGGCCTTCTCGTCCAGGGGCGCGATATCGGTGCCCCGGTAGATGATTTGCCCACCGGTGGGCTTGTACAGACGCACCAGCGCCCGCCCGACGGTGGTCTTGCCGCAGCCGGATTCGCCCACCAGGCCGAAGGTCTCGCCGGGGTACAGGTCGAAGGTCATGTCGTCCACGGCCTTGAGCTGCCTCGGCTTGCCGAACAGGCCGCCGCCGACGGGAAAGTACATCTTCAGGGATTTGACTTCGATCAAAGGCTGGGCCATGGTCAATCCTCCCTCCCGATCTTCGGCGCCTTCGGGTGCATCAGGTGGCAGGCCACGACGTGGGTTTCGCTGAGGGCGGTGGCCGGGGGCATGTATGCCCGGCAGACGGGCATGCAGTAGCGGCACCGCGGCGCGAACGGGCACCCGGCGGGGGGCTGGAGCATGTCCGGCGGCGTGCCCTTGATGGGCACCAGCTTTTCGCCCCGCTTCTGGTACACCTTGGGGATGGAGTTCAAAAGCCCCCAGGTGTAGGGATGCTTCGCGCCGTAGAATATCTCCCGCACGTCGCCCTGCTCGCAGATCGTGCCGCCGTACATCACCAGGATGCGGCTGCACATGCTGGCGATCACGCCCATGTCGTGGGTGATCATGATGATGGAGGCGTTGCTTTCCCGCTTCAGGGATTGCAGCAGCTCCAGGATCTGGGCCTGTATCGTCACGTCCAGGGCGGTGGTGGGTTCGTCGGCGACGATCATCTTCGGCTCGCAGGCGATGGCCGTGGCGATCATCACCCGCTGGCGCAGCCCGCCGGACAGCTCGTGGGGATATTGCTTCAGCCGCGCCTCGGGATTGGGGATCTCCACCTGCCGCAGCAGCTCCAGCGCCCGTGCCCGGGCGGCCTGCTTATCCATGCGGCGGTGGAGCCTCAGCGGCTCGGTGATCTGGTTTTCCACGGTGAACAGTGGGTTCAGGCTGGTCATCGGATCCTGGAAGATCATGCCGATCTCGCTGCCGTGGAGGGCGCGCAGCTGCTTTTTGCTCAGCTTCGTCATGTCCCGGCCGTCAAATTCGATGGCGTCGGCGGTGACGTCGGCGTAGGGAGGCAGCAGCCCCGTCACCGACAGCATGGTCACGCTCTTGCCCGAGCCGGATTCGCCCACGATGCCCACGGATTCCCCCTGTTCGACGTGGAAGGATATGCCGCGCACGGCCTGGACGGTGCCCACGCCGATGTGAAAGGACGTATTCAGGTTTTTGACTTCCAACAGGTTCATCGGGGTTGCCTCACTTCTTCAGGCGCGGGTCCAGCGCGTCGCGCAGGCCGTCGCCGATAAAGTTGAATGAAAACATGGTCACGCAGATGGCGATGACGGGGAACAGCATCAGATGGGGGTACATCTGCATCACCGGTATGGCGGCGTTGGCAAGCGATCCCCAGGAGGCTCGGGGCGCCTGAATGCCGATGCCCAGGAAGGACAGGAAGGCCTCGGAGAAGATGGCGTTGGGGATCAGGAACGCGGTGGAGACGATGATGGGCCCCATGGCGTTGGGGATCAGGTGCTGGATCAGCAGGTGCCAGGTGCCCGCGCCGGAGAGCCGGCTGGCCAGCACGTATTCCGAGTGCTTCAGGTGCATGACCTCGCTGCGCACCACCCGGGCCGTGCCGATCCAGCTGGTGAAGCACAGCGCCAGGATCACCGAGCCCATGTTGGAGCCGAAGATCAGCATGATCAGCACGATGTACAGCAGGCTCGGCAGGCTGGAGAGTATGTCCACGATGCGCATCAGCACCATGTCCGCCTTTCCGCCCAGGAAGCCCGACAGGCCGCCGTAGATCACGCCGATGGCGAAGTTGATCGCCGCGGCCACGAAGCCGATGGTCAGCGAAATGCGCGCGCCGTACATGATGCGGATGAACTGGTCGCGCCCCAGCTGGTCGGTGCCGCAGGGGTGCTGCCAGCTGGGGCCGGCGTTCAGGTTCATGTAATCCGTGCCGTCGTAGCTGTAGGGCGAGACCATCGGCATGACGATACACAGCAGCGCCATGATGACGATGACCACCATGCCCGCCACGGCCAGCCTGTCCCGGCGAAAGCGCTGCCACACGTCGCGCCAGTAGGTGGTGCTGGGACGGGGGATGTCCTCGGCGTGGCTGTCGTCGGTGCCGATGACGAACATTTCCCCGGGCAGGGCCGCGTAGGCGTCGTGATCCAGTATCTGAACGCTCAAAGGGTTTTCCTCCTTGGACAGGCGTTATGGGGTGGCGGCGTGAATGCCGCCGCTACAGGTAGGTAAGGGTCGGCGGTTGCAGTGGCGGCGCCTGCGCCGCCATAAAGCGGCATCAGTCGCTCTCCAGCTTCACCCGGGGATCGACGATGGCCAGCAGGATGTCGCTGACCAGGTTGCAGATCACCACGAAAAGCCCGAAGAAGATCACGATGCCCATGATCATCGTGTAGTCGCGGTCGGAGATGCTGCGCACGAAGTAATAGCCCAGGCCGGGAATGGAAAAGCGGCTCTCCACGACGAACGAGCCCGTCAGCAGCCCGGCCACCAGCGGCCCCAGGTAGGTGATGATGGGGGTGAGGGCGTTCTTCAGCGCGTGCTTGGCAACCACCATCAGCTCGCTGACGCCCTTGGCCCGGGCGGTGCGGATGTAATCCTGCTCCAGCGCCTCCAGCATCGAGGATCGGGTCTGGCGGGCGATGTAGGCGATGGGGTTGAAGGACAGGCACACCACCGGCAGGATGTAGCAGGCCCAGCTGTCCAGCCCGTAGGTGGGCAGCCAGTTCAGCTTGACCGAGAACAGGTAGCTGAGCAGCAGCGACAGCACGAACACCGGCACCGATATGCCGATGGTGGCCAGCGCAAGCGTGGCCATGTCGGCGGCCTTGCCCCGGTGCAGCGCCGCGATGAGGCCCATCGGTATGCCCACGAGCAGCGAGAAGATCACCGCCAGGCCGCCCACCCTTGCGGAGTAGGGGAAGTGCCCGGCGATCTTCTCGTTGACGGTGCCGATCGTCTTGTAGCTGACGCCCAGGTCGCCGTGCAGCAGGTTTTTCCAGTAGTTCAGGTATTGCTTCCAGACCGGCTGGTCCAGGCCGTAGCTGGCCGCGATGTGCTCCAGCACCTCCTTGGGCACGTTCTTTTCCTCCGAGGGGCTGAAGGGGCCGCCGGGCATGGCGTGCATCATGAAGAAGGCTACGGTGATCAGCACGACCATCGTCAGCACGCCGGCCAGAAGCCGCTTGATGATGTATTTCAGCATGGAAGGCCTCCGATACAATTATACCCATTATATACCCTACATTTTACACCCTCTGACGCGACAAATGCAATCAAAAAGGTTTTCGATTGCATATTTAACATGTCGCGGGTGGGGAAAGGGCAGGCGGCTTCGGGCGTCCGGACGATCGAAGCCGCGGATTTGCGGCTTGACAGAACGGGGGCGGTGGGGTAATATAGTCGTATCGACGTCAGGCGCGCCTGACGGAGTATCTATCAAGGAGGAATACGCAATGAAGAAGTGCTTCCCGATGCTTTTGATCCTGGCGCTTGTGCTGTCCATGCTTTCCATGCCCGCGCTGGCGGAGGGCAATATGATCTATACGGCGCTCAGCGACGATCCCCAGCAGATGGACCCGACTCTCAATTCCTACTCCCGCAGCTCCCAGGTGCTGCAGAACCTGTTCAAGGGCCTGTACAAGCTGGACGAGAACGGCACCACGGACGAGGACGGCGCGACCTATATTCCCGCCATGGCCGAGGGCGTTGAGATCTCCGACGACGAGCTGACCTACACCTTCACGCTGCGCGAGGGCCTGAAGTGGTCCGACGGCACCGACCTGACGGCCTACGATTTCGAGTATTCCTGGCTGCGCGTGCTGGACCCCGCGGTGGCATCCAAGGCCAAGTCCGACCTGTTCATCGTGAAGAACGGCGAGGCCTACTTCCGCGGCGAATGCGCCCGCGAGGACGTGGGCATCAGGGCGCTGGACGAGCGCACCTTCCAGGTGGAGCTGGCCAACGTGACCCCCTGGTTCCTGCGGCTCACCGCCACCACCTCCTTCCTGCCGGTCAACAAGGCCGCGGTCGAGGCCAATGAGAACTGGGCCTGGAGTCCCGATACCTACGTCTGCAACGGCCCGTTCATGCTCAAGGAGTACGCCTCCCTGGACAAGATCGTGCTGGTGAAGAACCCCTACTACTATGAGGCGGACAAGGTGCAGTTGGACGGCGTCCAGTACGCCATCATCCAGCAGACCGCCACCGAGCTGCAGGCCTACAAGAAGGGCGAATTGAACGTCTCCATCAACCTGGACCAGCAGGGCCTGAACGACTACGGCAATACCGACGAGCTGCACATACTGCCCCGCGTCGGCATCCAGTACTGCGACTTCAACACCCAGCTGCCCGAGTTCTCCGACAAGCGGGTGCGCCAGGCCTTCGCCATGTCCATCAACCGCGCGGCGCTGCTGCAGGTCATGGGCGTCATCGAAAAGCCGGTTTACGGCTTTGTGCCCTATGCCCAGCCTTCCCTGACCGATCCTACCAAGAGCTACCGCGATATCGCCGGCGACATGTTCGCCGAGGATGTGGAGGCCGCAAAGGCCCTGATGGCCGAGGCGGGCTATCCCAATGGCGAGGGCTTCCCGACCATCGTCATCAAGGTGCAGAACAACGACCAGCAGAACATGCAGGCGCAGGTGCTGGGCGACATGTGGAAGACCAACCTGGGCGTGAACTACGAGATCCAGAGCCGCGAGTCCTCGTCCTACTGGGACGAGCTGGACGCCGGCGACTTCTCCGTGGATCGCAATGGCTACACCTGCGACTTCGACGATCCCTCGGCCAACCTGAAGATCTGGGTCACCAACTCCAATGCCTATGAGAACGGCTGGGATGACCCGGTTTATGACGAGATGTTCAACAAGAGCCTGTCCATCGCCGATCCCGCCGAGCGCGAGGCCGCACTGATCGAGATCGAGAAGTACCTGGTGGACGAGATGCCCGGCATGCCCGTCTACTCCTTCGATACCCAGTTCCTGGTCAAGCCCGAGGTCAAGGGCGTGATCGCCAACCCCATCGGCCACGTGAACTTCGAGTACGCCAGCATCGGCTGATCGATCCGCGGGCGAACCGCATTACGGCATACAACACGCGCAGGGGCGGCATACGCCGCCCCTGCGTTTTTTGGTTGAGAGATAAATTCTGATTTATCGAGCTGTGCTCGATAAATCAGAATTTGAGTATTTAGTATTTAGTGGTTAGTATTTAGTGGTGGTGCAAATCCCTACGGGATTTGTTTGATTATAAGGAAATGGTAGAGGCTTCAACATTTCTTGATCCCTTGAATCAAAAGAAATCCGCAAGGATTTCCTCCT
>JAZSAA010000367.1:0-8683 GCA_045601625.1 Clostridia bacterium
TCGGCGGGGTCGTCGCTGAGCTGCAGATGGTCGTAGGGGGAGTTGGTGACGATCACCTTTCCCTGGGGATCGTAGACGTAAACGTACTTGACCCCGAGGCGTTTACTGAGATCGGCCAGATCCTTCCGGGTGATGCTGTCCGCACCCTTGGATTTGACGTAATCGCGGGCGATGCGGCACTGGGTCAGGTATTGCTCGTCAAACCAGCCGTTGACCTGCCGCTGGGTATCCTGGAAGCTTTTCAGGACACTCACGCCGGAGTCGGCGTAGCTTTGCATGGCGTTGAGATCGTTGGTGACGTTGTTGAGCACCTGAATATACCAGCTGATGCAGAATATGGCGATCGTCAGCACCAGGCCGTAGGCCGTCAGCTGCTTGCGCAGGTCCTTGCCGTTCGCCTTATGCTGGTCCAGCATCAGGGCGATATAATGGACGAACAGCCACAGTATGACGCATGCGCTCACGCTGATGAACACCGCACGGGCCATGTAGAGCAGGTATTCCGCCATGTCGATGCCGCAGACGATGTAATAGGGACCGCAGGGCACGATGGAGCCGAAGAACATGGTGCCCAGGGCCGAGGTCAGCCTGATCTTGCCGCCGTCGCCGGAGAAGAGGATCAGGCGCCTGAGCTTGATATTCCGGGCCTCCCTCTCGTTGGCAAAGCTGTTCAGATCGAGGTCGGGGATGCCCTTGTAGTTCACCACGCTGGTAGCCAGGTTGCCTCCCTCGGCGCTGATGAGGTCGCGGCTGCTGAGCCGGGTTACCATCAGCGTCTTTCCGACTTCGTTCGCGTTGGGATGGGCTACGATCTCGCCGGTATCCTTCAGGGCGACGGCGATGCCGCCATTGTGGCCCACGGTCATGTGCGTGATGCGCGACAGGGCATAGCTGCCCTCCACGATCTCGTCGGCAGACCGGCTTTCGGCAATGGTATCGCTGGACAGGGTGATGCCCATCTTCAGCGCTTCCTCGCGGCTTTGGGTCAGCAGCTGATAGGTTTCCTGGAGCGACACCTCGCTCTCCTCCAGCGTCGGCAGCAGCTTGGCGATCTGGATGTAGGCGCTCTTGATCTGCGGGTCGACGGTCTTGAAGAAGCTGTGATGGAAGGAGACTGTGGAAACGACGAGGCATACGATGAACGTCAGTCCCCACATCAGGTACATCCGCACCTTGCGCCAGAACAGCTTCTTTTCGTAGGGGGTGCGCGGTTTGCGATTGGTCTGGGTCATTGATCTCAACTCCATATGTATATTGTGTGATTCACTGGATGAACGGGGTTATGGCCTGCTATTCTTCGTCGTCGGACTTCATCTCGCCGTAGAAGTTGACGATGATGGAGGTGATCAGCGCGACCACAATGATGCCGTAGAGGCCCAGTATCACGGAAAGGATGCGCCCCATGGGCGTGACCGCGGAAAAGTCGCCGAAGCCGATGGTGGTCACGATGGCGAAGCAGTACCACAGCGCGTCGGTGAAGGTGGCGATGCCCTCCTCCAGATGGGGGAATACCAGCGAAAACGCCACGATCAGCAGCACGATGCCGAACAGGATCTCCGCGGCGTAGGTCTTGCGGACGATCTTTTTCAGCGTGGGCATGTCGATGCGGGCGAAGGCGATGGTGCCCACGTGGGCGACGCACTGCCAGGCGATGAACAGGATCATCGAGACCATCTCCATCTGCCACATCAGGATGACGATGACCGCGATCAGCGCCGCATTGATCAGCGTGCTGCGGCGGTTGCGGTCCCGCAGGATGGTCAGCACCCGGCTGAAGATCAGCGATGCCTCGTACAGCCACGCCACGATCCTGAAGTGGATGTCCTGGGTGTAGGCGTCGATGGTCAGCACCGCGCCGTCCGCGCTCTGCCGGCTGAGCAGTATCAGGCCGGCGCAGACCAGGAATACGATGGCGTAGACGGTGTGCCGGATGACGTCCAGCCGGTGCCTGCCCCGGGCGAGTACGATGCGGATGCCCTGGGCCAGAGCCATGCCCAGGAACATCAGCGCCACAAGGCCCCATTTCCCGTTGGCGTTGCCCTTCTCGATGACGGTGTAGAAGTATTCGATGTAATAACCGGCCAGCGCCAGCACCGCAAGGGACAGCAGGCCGTCCAGCGCGGTGAGCAGACCGGCGTTCTTCGGCGCTTTCTGAGTGCTCATGAGACGTTCCTCCTTAATCTCCGGGGACCTGTTTTCTTCCCTTCGCCTTCCCGGCAGGGTGGTACTTCTGGTTGTAGGCGTCGACCTGTTTGCCGTAGCCCCGTTCCCGCATGCCCTTGAAGGTGAGCTGGCGGATGATGTCGTAGATCACGGCCATCAGCGGCACGCCGATCAGCATGCCCAGGATGCCCCAGAGGCCTCCGAAGAGCAATATGCCGAACATGACCCACAGCGCCGAGAGGCCGGTGGAATTGCCCAGGATCCTGGGGCCGATGATATTCCCGTCCACCTGCTGCAGGACGATGATGAAGACCAGGAACATCAGCGCGTGCGTCGGGTTTTCAAGCAGCAGCAGCAGCGCGCAGGGTATGGCCCCGATGAAGGGCCCGAAGAAGGGGATGATGTTCGTCACGCCGATGATCACGGCGATCAGCAGGGCGTTCTTAAAGCCCATCAGCAAGCAGCCCGCGAAGCAGATCACGCCCACGATGGCGGAGTCCGCGAGCTTGCCCATGAAGAAGCCGTTGAACATCCGGTCGGCGAATCGGGCCTCCTTCAGCACCCACTCCGCCCAGGCGGGCTTCAGCGCGCTGCGGACGATCATCGTGGCCTGCTCGGCCAGCTGCCCGCGCTTGGACAGGAAGTAGAGGGCCACGATCGCGCCGATCAGCAGGTCCTTCAGGGCGCCGAACGCGTCGGTAACCTTGGAGGCCGAGCCCATGAGGACGGGCGTCACCTTGTCCACGATGGTTCCCGCGGTGCTGAGCGTGCTCGAAAGGGTGTTGATCCAGCTGAGGGCCTTCCCGAGGGTGGTGACGATGAACTCGGCCTGATCCGGGTGGCCCGCGGTGAGCTCCCTCGCCGTGGCCAGGACCTTCCCCTGCAATGCCTTGAGCTGGGCCGGGATGGCCTTGGCGACATCGACGATGCTGCTCACCAGCCGGGGCACGATCAGCAGTACGACGCCCAGCACGATGGCGATGGCGATAACCAGGGCCAGTACGTTGGCAAGGCCCTTCGCCTTCCCGCCGAACAGGCGGGTGAGCCCGTTGGCCAGGGGCGTGACCAGGTAGGCGAGGACGCCGCCGAACACGAAGGGGCGCAGTATCTTCAGCAGCAGATTGACCGCGCTGGGCTGGTCGCCGCCGTTGAACACCCTGTTGGCGAACAGTATGGCCAGGGCGGTGACGATCAGCGCGGTGAGCCCCCATTTGAAGAACTTTTCATTCTCCTTGTTTTTCATGTCACCCATCCTCCCTTTCGGAGTGGATGCCGCGGCCCTGGCCGCGTCCCGCTCTTCTTCATAGCACCCCTCCTGGTGTCAATTTCCTAAATTATAAACCTACTTGAACCGGACTGTCAATAAAAAAACAAGACAATAAGCATTGTGATCGATAATAACGCCTGCTTTTTGTGTGCTTTAACGATCTTTCGGCCTGTTTATTACTGATTTCCGGTTAAACAGCAAAAGCTGTGGAGCTCCTTTTTTGCTACGGCGGGGAAGAATGAGCATATCGGGCGCCTGCGTCTGCCATCGATATGCGCCGGGGGTGGAGGCTCGCGGGGACGCGGATGTGAATTCACGATGCCTTGCGATGACCCTGGTTCGTCAAAATTACTCGCTTTGCTTCAGGCCTTATGTATGCTATAATTGGAGCCGGATGTCATCCGCGTTCCCCTGGGCGGGGAGAAAAAGCCCATGGGAAACGGATTCACACGATCTGTAAACAGGAAGGTGTTTAAATGAGAATCGTTGCTGGTACAGGAAAAAGGTTCGCAGTAAAGCTGGCGAGCGCGGTTATGTGCGTCGTCATGTTCGTGGGATCTGTCGGGATGACGGCCTTTGCCGGAAGGGCGGAGGCCGTCGCGGCGGACGCCCCTTACCGCCTTGTGGACATCTATTGCTCCCAGGGCGCGAAGGACGCGCTCGGGGACGAACAGCTTGAAACGCTGGTCAACCTGATCGTCACGTCCATAGAGCCCCAGGCGGTGAATCTGCTCATCGACCGCTTTCCCTGCTTCAGGGAGGCGGCGGAGAATGACGGCCTCGGCAGGGAGATCGGCCTGTACATCTATTACGAAACGGGGGAGCAGGACGGCATCGAGGAGCACGAGAATGTCGCGCCCGGCGCCTACGCCTATGTCGGCGGCTATCCGGTGTACGAGGAAGGGGCCGACGTGTACAGATACATGATCTGCATGGACGCGCAGTCCCTGACCACCACCGACGACGCGAACCGCGTCGTGCTGGATATGGACGGCGCTGCCCGCATCCAGGTGGATACCACCTTCTGCCATGAGCTGTTCCACGCCTTTATGGACGACTACAACCGCGTGGGCATGTCCGGCTATACCGATTTTGTATCCTACATCTGTGCGCCGGATGAGCTGATCACGTCGGAAGAGGGGGAAGCGCTGATAGAGGCGACCGTTTTCCCGTGCTGGTTTATGGAGGGCCTGGCCGGGTGCGTCGGGAACATCTATCCGGCGGACTTGGCTTATTTCCGGGAATACCGCCACGACCTTGACGCAAATCGGTACCTCGATGCCTGTACCGGGGAACAGCTGTGCCGCATGTATGCCAACACGGGCTTCGTGGAGGGGACCGGCGACGACAGGTATGACCTGGAGGCGGCGACCGAGGACAACACCGACGGGCATGTCAACGGGTCGATCTATGTGTCGGGCTATCTGGCGTGCCTGTATCTGGCGGACCTGGCCTGTCGGCAGGCGGAGGGCGACGGCGCGGTGCGCTTCGACCGGAATGGCGATGTGGAAGCGATCTCCAGCGAAAAGCTGCGGGAAGGGCTGAGCGATATCCTCCGCCGCCTGCACCAGGGCGACACGTTCGACGAGGTCATCCGCGATGTCTCCGGCGGCGCTTATGACAGCACTGCGGATTTCACCAGGCGCTTCATCAAGGGAACCTATGACCAGGCCGCGCAGGACTATGCCGGCGATCCGGAATCGCTGGCGTTCTGCGTGGGGTTCATCAATTACATGAACCGCCTGGATGCCCTGGACCCGGACACCCACCCCGCGGGCTCGCTGCTGATGGACGATTTTGCCTCGACGCTGTCGACGCCCATCGAGAAGGATGTCCCAGCCGACTCGGAATTCTACAGGTTTGTCGAACGGAACACCATGACGGCGTCCACGGTTCCCAATGAAGGCGCGAAGGACGGCGGAACCTCCTACAGCGGAAGGGACAGCTTTGAAGCCGTGGTGGAGCAGTTCAAGGCCAGCGGGAATCCGTAGGCGCGCCGCTTATCCCCTTGCCGATTCCGGGTGCGCCCTGTAGTATTCCCGCTTGTTCTCGTACATGTTCTCATCGGCGATGTGCAGCGCCTCCAGGATGCCGCGGGAATCGTCCGCCACGTGATAGCCCACCGCGAAGCTGACTTTGTCCTCATCTCTGGCGTATTCCCCGATCAGGCGGGCCTTCTCCTTCATCTCCCCGGGGGTGGCCCCCACGACGATCACCGTGAACTCATCCCCGCCGGCGCGGAATATCTCCCCGTCGTGGAATACGCGGCGCAGCACGCGGGTGGCGGCCCGGATGAGCGCGTCGCCGGCGGAATGGCCGAGGGTGTCGTTTACGCGCTTGAGCCCGTTCAGGTCGGCGAAGAGGACGCCGATGGGCTTCCCGGGCGACACCCTGCCGCTGCGCAGGGCGTCCACGTAGTTGTTCATTTCGTTGCGGTTCAGCGCGCCGGTGAGCATGTCCCTGGCGCTGAGGATCTGAAGGCGCTGCAGCAGCAGGTGGTTCCCGATCTCCGAGCCGAGGATGAAGGTCGCCAGCTCCAGGGCTTCCTTGATCTTCGGCGCGTCCTCCGCGTCAAAATCGGTGGCCCAGATATAGCCGTGCCGCTCGTGCCCGGATCTCAGCGGGAACAGCACGATCGAGGTGACGCCGTTCCCGACGAGGGACTGGTACCACCTCGGGTTGCGCTGCCTGACCACCTCCATGTCCTGGGCGTTCTTCACGATCAGGCAATTGCTGCCGGAGATGGTCGACTCCCAGGACTCCGCCAGATCATAGAAGGAATCGTCGATGATCTCGGCCATGGGCCGCTTGTCGGAGCCCTCGGCGATGTCCTCGCAGAGGACGGAGCAGGTGCGGGAGACGGGCTCCATGAGGAGTATGCAGCACTGCTTTGCCAGGCTGATTTCCCGGATGTCCTTGATCACGTCCGCCATGGTCGCTTCAAAGTCGGTGGCGCCGCGCAGCTTGATGGCGGTTTCCAGCACGGCTGAAGCCAGCTCCGCCGAGACGTTGGACATCCTCGAGCTGTCCGCCACGGGGTTGATCTCCATGGTGTAGGTGCAGAAGCACAGGTTGCCCTCGTCGGGCTTAAGCGGCAGGAAGGTCATGTTGAACCAGACGTCAAACCTGTCCGGGTGGGCGTAGGAGTGCAGGCACTTCCCTTCGACCGCGGAACGGTAGCAGAAGTCCTCGAAGTTCAGGTCCCTTGACATGTAATCCGTATACAGGCTGTTCGGCGTAAAACGGGTGGTCAGCATCCGGACGTCGCCCACGGGATGCTCGATCGAATCGATGTAGGCCCGGTTGCCCGTGACAATGCGAATGTCGCCGTACCCGCCGTTTTCCCGCTTTTCGACTGAAACAACGCAGGTCATCGCGCCTATGCCGTCAACCACTTGCTGAAAATTCATTGTCTTGCCCTCCTGAAGCTGTCCATGGCCGGTATGCAGGATCTCGTTTTCGTGTGATCCTCCCGATTGCGCATGCCGTCGGGAGCTCTCGGTAAAGCCCCGTCGCCCTGCTGCGCCTTAGACTAATCAATCTAAATATGTACAAGCATGCGAGGGCATTTTTCGTCATACCAATGCAAAGGCCCGCAGGCTTGCTGGCGGCAAGTCAAGGGGCTTCAACGCTAGTATGGCAAAAAAGGCACCGCAAGATTGTATAGGTTTAGGTTGAGATTATAAGACGTTCAGAAGAGGCTTCCCGATAACAGAGTCATCAGCAGCGATTCCAGCTGGTTCGCGCTGCTGGCGCAGCCCTCCTGGGCGTACCTCCGCGCCACGCAGGCGAGGCCTCCGGCATAGAAGGACGCGGCATAGCTGCGGGTGCAGGCATCCGCCTTCGGCAGGAAGCAATCGCAGCTGTCCATGGCGTCAAAGAAGCTGTCGTAGAGCAGGTAGTCGATGCGGTTGTCCACCAGCAGCTTGATCAGCGCCTGATTGCGCAGCATGTATTCGCTGTAGACGCGGCACAGCCAACGAAGCATGTCCCCCCGGCAGGCGATGTGCTTGGGCTCGCTGAGCTCCGGCCCGTCGCAGTATTGCGCCTGCAGGGTGAACACCATCACGTTCTCCCGGCTGGTGAACAGCGTATAAAAGGTCTGGCGGGAGATCCCCGCCGCCCGGCAGATCTCGCTGACCGTGATCTGCGCAAAGGGCTTCTCCCCAAGAAGCGCCATCATCGCGTTCGCGATCTGCCGCTGGGATTGCAGCGCCGTCTTGTTGGTTCCGCAGTACATCTGTGATACCTACCTCATCCGTGAATTGTAAACATTATATCAAACCCCTTGACATCTGTCAAGGTTAGATGTATGCTATAGGCACAAGCTTGACATGTGTCAAGGCAGTGAGGAGGCTTCAACATGACAATGCTGCCAATTTATAATATCATCGCCCTGCCCGGCGCGAAGCTGTGGCTGCAAACCGATATTTATAATCAGTTCACAGACAAGGCCCCGACGGTCGGCGAGCGCGTGACGCTGCTCGCCCAGAAGGAGGAAAGGGACTGGGCCCGGGCGACGGCGGACAATTTCCAGCCCATCGGCGTGGTGGGTACCGTGTCCGAGGTCAACGACAACGGCTTCTTGTGCATCGACCTGCAAAACCGCGTCAACGTGGAGGAGATCACCCGGCTCCCCGGCGGCAGCTTCTCCATGACCCTCTCCCGTCGGGCGGACATGGACGACCTGGACCGGGAGGACGCCAGGCGCAGGCTCACCGAGGTGAAGGACCGCGTGCTCGCCTTCTCCAGGGGACAGCAGTGGGAAAGCATGATCCGCAATTTCGCCGCCCACTGGGACAGCCTGTGGACGGTGGGCACGTCCCTCTCCCCCTGGCTGGGCCTGCCCGCGGACGAGCGCTACGCGGTGCTCAGCGAGGACAGCCTTCAAAAGCGGTTCGACCTGCTGGAGCGGATGCTGATGGAGAGCCTGGAGCGCATCGACGTGCAGGTGGAGGCCCGGTCCGCCCAGAAGGAGGACCACGAAAAGCTGTACCGGGAATCCGCCATCAAAAAGCAGATCGAATACCTGCAAAAGGAGCTGGACGCCATGCACCCGGAGAACGTCACCGAGGTGCGGCGGCTGGAGTTGAAGCTGGAAGAGGCCGGCATGAACGAGCAGGCCCTGAAGGAGGGCCGCAAGGTGCTGAACCGGCTGAAGGGCGAAGGCGCGAACAGCCCCGAGGCGGGCATGCTCACCGACTGGCTGGACCTTCTGACCAGCCTGCCCTGGAAGAAGGCCGAGGCAAAGCA
>JAZSAA010000368.1:0-37564 GCA_045601625.1 Clostridia bacterium
GTTCAAAGCAGACTACGTCCAAAGTCATAGGCCTTTTCCTGCGCGTCCTTCCTGCCTGCGGCCTCGGCGGGATCGTTGATGCCTCCGCAGAACAGTGAGCCTGCAAAGGTGGCCTTCTCAAAGCAGTTGATCCAGCCTCGCAGGCCACTGACCGCCCTGTCCGGGACATGGGGATCGTCCTCCGCGGCGACGGACATCATATATACATTGCGGAATTTGTAGTCTGAGGGGTACAGCGGGTTGAGCCTGTCCAGCAGGGTCTTCATCTGGCCGCTCATCTCGTAGTAATAGATGGGCGTCACAAAGACCACTGTGTCCGCGGACAATATCTTCTCAGCAATGATATTCGCATCGTCGTTCAGCACGCACTTCCGGGTCTTCTGACAGGCCAGACAGCCTGTGCAAAAGCCGAGCTTTTTCCCCTTCAGGCTGATGTGCTCCACCTCATGACCTGCATCAGTCGCTCCGGCAATCAGACGCTCAGTCAGGATATCCGAGTTGCTCTTTGCCCTAAGGCTTGTGGAAATCACCAATACGTTGCTCATTTCAGATTCTCCCTTATCAGAAGGTATGCTCGCGCAGCCACTCGTAGGCGTGATAGACCTCGTCCGTCACATCCTCGCCTTCACAGGTGACCAGCGTCTGCCGCGGCAGATCCTCCTTGAAGTCGCGGTGATATTCCTCGGCCACGGCATTGAGCAGATAGTTGTTGTCGTCAGAGAAGCCGGGATCGGGCTGGAGCTGGCACACGCTGTAGCCCTCCATGATGGCCGTCACCGGTACGCCGTACAGAGTGAGCCCCTCATATTTCGACAGATCCGGCACGGAGCCCTGGGCGCGGTACAGGCAGTTGATGTCCTCCGACAGCCACTTCATTTCGGCCTCGCCCAACGGGTCGAGGGTCTGGTAGCTGTGGATGTTGTCCTTCACCTGCTCCAGCGTGCTCATGCCGCTCAATACGCACAGCAGCCCGTCCAGCGTGCCGCCGAAGCGGATCGCCCAGGAGGCCACGGAGCGCTCGGGGGCCTTGGCTTTCAGCGCATGCGCCACTGCCTCCGGCACCATGGCCAGGCCGCCGCCCTTTACGGGCTCCATCATGATGACCTGTTTACCGTGCCTGCGGATGACCTCGTAGCAGGGGCCTGCCTGCACCAGCTGGGAGTTCCAGTCCACATAGTTGGCGGCAATCTGTACGAATTCAAACTCCGGGTGCTCCGTCAGTATGCGGTCCAGCAGCTTCGCGGAGGAATGGAACGAGAAGCCCAGGTGTTTGATCTTCCCCTGCGCCTTCCACTTCAGCGCGTGCTCGATCAAATGCTCGGACTGTATGACGCCGCCTTTGCCGTCATAGCCATCGTACCAGCGGGTCTGGAAGTTGTGCAGCAGATAGTAATCCACGTAGTCCACGCCCAGCCGGTCCAGTTGCTCCTGGAAGATGCCCTCGATCCTGCCCTCGTCGCCGGGCTGGAGGATGAAGGTGGGAAACTTGGTGGCAATGCGGATGGATTCGCGGGGGTGGCGCTTCACCACGGCCTCGCGCACGGCCTCCTCGCTCCTGCCGTTGTGGTAGACGTAGGAGGTGTCGAAGTAGTTGTAGCCCGCCGCCAGGTAGGTGTCCACCATTTCATTCAGCTGTTCATAGTCGAAATCCGTCGGGGCGCCGTTCTTCACGGGCAGGCGCATCATGCCAAAGCCCAAAGTCGATTTCAATGCCATTGTTCTTCCTCCTTGTCCTGATGGAATATCGCCTATCATTCAGTCCTGCCGGTTTGCCTGGATGATTTCCTTCAACGCGATGTGGGGATTGCGGTAGCGCGCGTCGGGATTGGGCTCCTTCACCGTTATAAACTGAATCGCCTTTGTGGGACACGCCTGAATGCAGGCCATGCAGTTTGTGCAGCGAGAGTAATCCCAGACCGGTCTTTTATTCTCTAGGTGAATGCAGCCCCGGGGACAGACGCGCGTGCAGGTGCCGCAGCCCACGCAGCTTTCGGACACCGTATACAGCGGGAAGGCGTACATGGGACCGGTCTTCTTGATCCACGCCACAAAATTCTGGTAGAAGTCGATCTCATCCGCGGGCGCCTGCTGGACCATCACCCTCTTCGCGGCAATGTCGCTCCTGATGGCGTCGATATGCGCGTCCACCTGCTTTTCGGCCTCGATGCTCCGCTGCTGATCCATGTCGAACACGATCAGGGCGTTGTCGTGCATGATGATGGTGTTGACGTAATCTGCCGGCTTGCCTATGGACTCGAGCCATGCGTGCGTGCGCCCGGCCACGCCGCCGTGGTGCATGCCGTAGGTGACGACGAGGTAGAAGTACCCGGCCTCAAATTCGGAATCCCGGATGAAGTCCTTCACCAGGGGCGGGATCTCAAATTCGAACAGCGGACAGACGATGCCGATCCTTTCAGCCTTGTAGTGCCGGTTTTCCCTGTTCATCTCCTGGGGAATGCTGAACCGTTCCTCGTCCAGCTGCTTGGCGACATACAGACTGTTTCCGGTTGCTGTAAAGTAAAAGACCGTTGCTCTCCACCTCTCTCAGTCCTGAATGCCCTGCACGAATTGTAGCACTTGTTCCCTGATTCCGTCAAATGTATCGCTGGCTATGGCCATGCCCTTGCGCACGTCGGCGTTCGGCTGCAATGCCTGCACGACCTCCATCGCGTCGGACATGCCGCTGCCGCAATGCGTCGTGAAAACATAGACTGTCTTGCCGGACAGGTCGACGCTTTCCAGGAATGACCGCACTGGCAGGCAGACGCTGTAGGCCCAGATGGGCGTCACCAGCCAAACGGTATCGTAACCGGTCTTGTCCTCCGGGATCGCGGCCATCCGTGGATGGACACGATCCTTTTCCTGACCCTCGATTACGGTAACCGTATCCCAGAACGCTTCGGGATAGGTGAAGGCCGTCTGAATGGGGAACACGTCGCCGCCCGTTTCATCAACGATCCATCCGGCCACCATCTGCGCGGTGCCAACCAGCTTTTCGCCCTCCGTCACGTTCTGTGACGCGTAGGACACCGCATCCACTTCCTCCGGGAAAGCCGTGTTTCCCACGCGGGAAAAGTACATCACCAGCGTATTGTGGTTCTCACCAGGCACCAGGCCGATGGGCGCATTTTCAACCGGCGTATAGTCGAAATACCGTGAATAGTTCTCCGCCTCCTGATCGCCTTCCGCCAAGGCACAGGCAGCGGCCATAAAGGCAAACAGCAACAGGATACTGAGTGTTCTCTTCATTGATTCATTCCTCCCGATCGGCATCGATCTCAATGATTGTCCCATCCTCGGCCCTGGCGAAGTGCCTGAGGAAGTCCCATGCGTATCGCGCATTGCAGCTGTGGGGAATGTGGTCAGCGCCTTCTACCAGAATCAGTTCTGCCAGTGGTTGCGAATAGTCCGGATGATGATAACGGCTGATCTCCCACTTCACATCCCCGCTGTGGGCGGCATGTGAAAAGATATCCCGATAATCCGGGTATTCCACAAGAACCTCGTCCGCAGGATAGCCCCAGTAGGAGGTCTGATCATAGTCGGGAGTTTGTTCCCCTGAAAACAGACCGTTGCGGGCAAACAGGTCGCTCAGCGCGCCTTCCTCGTCCTCCATGACCGCCATCGAGCCCGAAGCTGTCTGGCGGGTGAATTCATCCGTCCCCTGAATCAGCAGGAAGGGAAGCCTGCTGTGGCTGCCCATTTTTCCCAAAGGGATCATCCATCCCATCGCTGAAATGCCCGCCAGCAGATCGGGATAGGTTGCGGCCATCGCGCTGGAGCACCATCCCGCCGATTCAAGGATCGGTATTGCGGAGGATGCACAGAGTGTGACGATCTGGCAGCATCCAATTTGAAGACGCCTTTTAAGCGGCCCGGACAGCCCCGTTTTTCCCCGCAAATAAAGTGACGATTCGAGCAGCGCAGAGCATGACGGATGACACCTAAGCTGTTTTTTGTGGACACGGGTCTGCTGTGCCATCTGCTGCGGCTGGAGGGGAAGGATGAGCTGATCCTAAGCCAGAAGAAAGGCGCTGTCGTCGAGACCTTTGCCGTATCGGAGTTCCTGAAGCACCGCATGAATCAGGGCAAAAAGGCCAACCTGACCTACTATCGCACCTCCAAAGGCGAGATTGAGGTGGATATGATCGCCGACTGGCGGCATACCTTTGCCGTGGAGATCAAGAGCAGCACCGACCCGGAGACCGGGAAGGCATCCAAAGTACGGAAGTACGCCGCTGAGCGCGGCACAGAGGACATTCGCAGCGCGGTGTTCTATCTGGGTGATTTGAGCATGAAGGTGGGCGAAACACAGTTTGTCAGCTGGCGGGATTGGGGAGATTTCCTGAAATAACTCCAATTCAATTTGGAGCCGGAGAGGAAAGAAGATTACTTGATTGGATAGAAACGTGTAAGTTCGTGCAGAATCCAATAGATCGAACATATAATTTCGTGATCGGCGCTTGATGTTCGACGGAACCGATCAAAATCCTTGGAAGCCATGCGGTACGCTGCAACAGAAATCTGCGTGTGGATTCTTCTCCCGGAAGTGGCCCTGAACGGTTGCGAAATCAAAGACAAATGGTGCCCAATGACACTCCACAGGAGCTTCTGGAATCAGACTTTAAGACTCCCCGCTACGACATCACCAGGGTGATCCTCGTAATGAAGCGTCGCGCGTTTTCGTCGTATCGGAAGCTGGCGACGCCTTCGTACTTTTTGGCGATTGTGGCGACGCGCCGCAGGCCCTCTCCGCTGCCGGAGGTGCTCTGGAAAGCCTCGGCAGGAAGGAAGCCGTCGCCGCCGTCGGCGGGTGCGGCGCAGACGACATTTTCGCAGGAGTTTTCAACCTGTATGCGCAGAAGGCTCTTCCTGTCGTCCGCGGTGAAGCGTATGGACGCCGGCTCCTGAGAATGCTGTGTCCGCCATTCCCTTGCCGCACGGATGGCGTTTTCCAGCACGTTGCCCAACATCACGGTGAGGTCAATTTCAGAGATGAACGACAGGTCCCCGCACATGGCCTGAACGCTGAAGTCGATCCCCTGGTTGGCGGCCATGGAGGCGTAGTATTGCAGTATGCCATTCAGCTGCCTGTCGGCGCAGAAGCGCTTGTCGGTGATGTGAATGTGCTCCACGGATTCGTCGATGTAGTTCTGCATATCCTCCCGGCTGCCGTTTTTAGCAATGACGGACATCGTGCGCAGCAGCTGCCGCATGTCGTGCAGACGCTCCCGCTGCTTCTCCATATCCTTCTGGATGCGCTCGTGGTCCGACCGGATGATGGCGGCCTCCAGCTGCCGCTCGCTTTCCTCTGAACGCTGGTTGGACAGGCGGATGACGCTGTAGTAGACGATGAGCAGCATCGCGGTTTGCAGCAGTATCACCGGGATGTAATAGCTCTGGTTGATGTCGGCGCTCAGGTGGAACCGCGCCCAGAACATCGTAAACAGGGCGTTCAGCGCCAGATAGATGGCCGTCAGCACGATCAGCAGCATGATCTCGCCCCGGCTGCCGGTGGGCTGGATGCTCCTGATGTACACGCGCAGCGGCCGCCGGAAGAACAGCGCCACCGGCCCGATCAGCGCCGCGGTCACGATCAGGTAGGCCAGGAAGGTGTTGTTGTCATAGCTCTGCCCGTCCTGCACGGCCAGCTGCCGGGGCATGTTGGCCAGCAGCACGTTGGCCAGCGAATACTGCACGGCGGCAAAGGCGATCACCATGAAAACCACAAACAGCTTGCGCATGGCCCGCTCGTTGATGAGCCTGAAAAACATGGCGACCACCACGGCGATGCCCGCGATCATGAAGGCGTTGCCGAACAGAAACCCCGCGTCCGGGTTCGCCGTATAGGTGGCATACGCCAGACCTGAGTAGATGGCGGAAAGGCCCAGGCTCACGCCGATGAAGGCCAGCCATTGCCTTTTTGCGGGCAGGCGGAAGCAGACCGGATCAAAGGGCAACAGCAGCAGCAGCGTCGCGGGCGTCATTTGCAGCGCGAAGCCGATGAAATGCCGCAGTATAAAGTATATCGCCATAAGAACCCCCATGATAAAGTGTCACCTTTTGACAGCATTATACCCCATTGCATTTTGGAAATCAATCCACATCAATGATGGTGTGAACGAACGTCCCCGGACAATGCCGCCGTTTGATGAACCATTCACGGAAAATAGCAACCATTCACGGTGTTTCTGTTGATTATTGGCAACATTAATGATAAAATTGGGCTAAATTGTTTGCACCTTTTGACATCCAGAACACGAATCCGCCAAATATTGTCTATTACAGAACGGACGACACCACTTGTAGAGGAGGACACCCATCGTGAAACGCATCTGCCTGATTGTGCTGCTCCTGTCACTGCTGCTGACAACCTGTATCTCCGCCCTGTCGGAGTCGGCGGAGGACCCCGTCGTGGTGCGGGTGGGGGACATCACCTTCACCCAATCCGAGGTTCAGTTTGGCTACGTCTCCTCGTTGGACGTGCTGAAGGCGTTCAACGGCGAGGTGACCGACGAGGACCGCCAGGTCCTGCTGGATGGGACCATCCAGCGCGCCGTCGACATCGGCGTCGCCGAGTGCAAGCTGAAGCAGCTCGGCAAGTACGACTTTACCGAGGAAGAGCTGAGCACCCTGCAATACTCGGCACAGCAGGCCTTCGACCAGACCTGGCAGGAGCTGTACAAGCGGGCCCAGGAGGAGGATGTGGAGACCACCGAGGCGGAGATCACCCACTGGCTTGAGGAATCGGGCTATACCGTGGACGCCTACTTCCGCGAGGCGCAGATCACCGAGCGGCAGTATCGCCTGGTGGAAATGTACTGTTCCGACATTGTGCTGAAGCAGAGCGACGTAGACGACTTCTACATGGAAAACTATGTGGAGCCTGACCGGGAGAAGTACGAGAACGACATCGACCTCTACGACAGCGAGATCGCCCTGACCAACAGCGAGGCCTTCTTCGTGCCGGAGGGCTTCCGCTACATCAAGCAGATCGTGCTTCCGCTGCCGGACGGCTTTGAGGATCAACTGAAGCCCTATGAGAGACGGGTCAAAAGCCGCCTGCAGGACGCGCAGACCGTGTACCTGGAGCTGGCCGACGCGGCGGCAGAGGCCGAGACGATGGAGGACTTCGCCGAGCAAAAGGCGGCTTATAAGGCGGCACGCGAGAAAATGGAGGAGGCGCGGCAGGCCTACCTCGCCAAGCTGAAGGAGGCCGTGCCGCAGGTGCAGGACACCGTCGATACCATCCGCCAGGCCACCGAGGCGGGCATCCGTTTCGAGGATTCAATCAAAAAGTACAGCATCGACCAGCAGTACGTCGAGGGCAACGGCTTCCAGTTCCACCCCAATTCCAAGCGCTGGCCGGAGCCGTTCGGCGAGGCCATCGCGGCGATGGAAAAGCCGGGCGACCTATCCGAACCAGTGGCTTCCGACGACGGGGTTCACATCTTCTGCTACATGGGAGACGTGCCCGCGGGCGTTCACACGCTGACCGACGAGGAGCGCGCGGCGCTGGAGCAGAGCGCGCTTCGGGCGGCGCAAAAGAAAAAGCTGGACGAGCTGGTTCAGGAATGGAAGGCCGACTACGAAATTGAAACGCATCCCGAACTGATCGACGTGGAATGAGGTGTACTTCGATGAAGATTGTCAAGCGAATCCTGAGCGCTGTGCTGTGCCTGCTGCTGTTTGTCCAGTTCTTTCCGCTGGACGCCCTGGCGTCAGGGACGCTGGTGTCCAACGCCGCGCTGGATCAGGCCGAGCGCCTGTCCGGCCTGGGTGAGGACGCCCCGACCTGGCACGAGGGCATGAAGCCCCAGTCCAACTGGAACGCCATGGAGCTGAACGGCTGGCTGGATCACGTGCTGCAGCACGAGCACTATTCGGTGGCGAACGCGCACCACGACCTGGAGCGTGCGCTGGACGAGCTCGCGGCCAACAGCCCCGACGCCTATGGCCGCCTGACCTCCGGGCCATACGCCAACTATGTGAATTACATGAAGAACACCGCCTTCGGCGTGGAGGACCTGCGGCAGACGCTGCGCTCGTACCGCGACCAGTCGACGATGCACTCCAGCGAAATGAAGGGCCTGATCGACGTGCTGAGGGAGGGCAACCTCACCGACCGGGAAAAGACCCGCTACGCCCTGCGGCTCCAGGCCTCGGTGAACGAGGTGGAGGGCATCCGCAATACCGTCGTGGACAACTACGACAGCTGGCTGGAGCAGATCGAAGCCTGGCACCAGGACTTCACCGGCGGCAACGAGGCCAACTGTCGCAACGGGGTCATGTCCAACGCCGCCGCCGATTCCCTCTCCGACTGGATCCACGAGGTGGAGAGCTATGGCAACGAGCCGATCACGGCCAACGTCAACGTGGACCTGTACGCCGCCAGCAACCGCGGCACGGCGCTGTCGAAGCTCTCCGGGTCAGGCAGCGTCCTCTCCAACGCGAATCAGACCGTGACGGTCATATCGGACCGTGAATTCTACATCGAAACGCGAACCCCCAACCCCAGCGACCCCGCCAGCCTGATTCCCGTCACCTCTGGCACGATCACGGTGTGGGACGCGAAGGACGGCATGAGCCCCGCGGCGTCCTCCGCGAAGACCAACAGCATCCCAGACAGCGGCAAGACCCTGTTCAATGTGTCGGATTTCACGGTGGATTCCAACGGCGTGCTGGAGCTGGGCGTGCTGGTGAAGGCCACCGGCTACCAGGCGCTGATGGAATACAAAGCCGTCATCAAGAAGGGCGGCGGCTATGGGCTGACGCTCATCAAGCCGGGCACGGGCCAGAGCGCGAACGGCGGCGCGGTCAAAAACGCGGGCAGCGAGCCCTACTACGTGGCCATGACCTTCAACGACGACCCCATGCTTGCCACCCGCAAGCAGGTCTTCTACAGCTCCGCCAACGACGTCACCCATGACATCAACGTGGTGGTGGCCTATCCCAACGGCTATTCCGGCGACAAGAAACTCACCATGCGCTACCTTAACAAGGATGGCAAGGAGATTACCACTTCAAAAAATTACAGCGATGGTTCCGATTACTCGGCGGGCATCGACGGCTATTCAGCCAGAAGCTTCACCTTCAGCGACAAGTGGAAGCAGATATTCAAGCCCGGCGAGAAGATCAGCTTCAAAATCGGCGAAGGCGCCTGGGTGGATTCCATGCTGACGGTGGAGCGCGGTGTGATCGACAAGCCCGTCTACGGCAAGGACAACGCCATGTACACCACAATGTCGAACACCATCAGCCGAGTGGGCACGCTGCTCTCCTTCGATTTTGAGGGCGACAACCTGCCCTCGTTCCTCAACCATTCCAACCTCAGCATCAACATTCCCTTTCTGGATAAATACGTGCCGAAATTCGCCTTCAGTTTGGACGGGCGGGTGAGCGTTGCTTATGGCCTTCCGGAATTCTCCGCCGGCGCGTCGGACGACGAGGGCAGCGAGGGCAGCAAGGGGAAAAGCTGGTACTCCGACCATACCTGGAAGACCGAGGACCAGATGAAGCTGGACCAAAAGGCGCAGGTGGACGAGAAGGCGTCGACCTTTTACAAGGAGACGGCCCGGATGAACGCCCTGATGTCCTCCGTGAAGGATAAATGGACCACGATGGGCACGTTCAGCCTGTACATGACCGCCTTCGTGGTGCTCCAGGGCAGGATCGTCGCCAAGTCGGACAGCGATTCGGGCGATAAGGGCGTCTCCTACAAAGCGACGGAGCTGAGCCTCACCGTCGGCGTCATCTACGTCGGCACCGGTGACTGGACGCTGCGGTATTCGATCGGATTCTTTAATGTCGAGGCAACTCTGTCGCTGACGGTGGCCGTCACCATACCGCTGGTCTGGGACGACGTCGATCTGCACAACCTCGGGAAGGCCTTTAAAACCGCGCCCAGGCTCGGCGGGGGCTTTGGCCTGACCGTGCTGGCCCGCATTCAGATTGCCGCATCGATAGGCGTCGGCGTGAAGGGCGTGCTCGCCGCCTACGCCATGGGCACCCTCGGCTTCAACTTTATGTTCCAGTTCACCACGGGCGATAAAGCGGCGTTCCAGATCTCGATGGACTTCAACTTCAGGGTGTGCGTCGACGTCTTCTGGTTCAAATACTATATCCAGATCTGGAGCATCACCAAGACACTCGTGGACACGCTGAACAACGCTTCGGGCAACGCTATGAAACTGATCTCCGCAAAGCGCGGCGTGAAGGCAAATGACGACAGCATCTACGACGGCAATTCGGAGCTTGAGCCGAAAAGCTATCCCAATCTGGTCCCCGAGGCCAAGAAGGAGATTGGGGATATGTCTTATGGTGGCGGGGAATGCAAGTTCGTGAATTTTAAAGGCTACACTTATGCCTTTACAATCGGGATGGGGGGAGATGGGGTCCATCGGCTTCATTGGATGAACCTGACCAGTGGTACGAGTGGAAGCTTTTCCGAGTTCCTCAATACGATAAAGGGTAAGGAAGCCATCAATCCGGACCCAGAAAAAGAATATACAAAATATACAATTGTTGGAGCTGAAAACATTGGAGCTGAAAACATCATAAGCATGCATGATTACGCATTCGATGTGATTGCCCACACGGGGCACATGGAATGTATCCAGGTCGTCGCGTGCTGCACGAGTCAGTTCGAGAATGTCACCGTAAAGTGGGAGGACGGTGAAGAGAGAACGTTCCAGTCTCCGACAGATACAATTCTGTACTTCATTACCCTGAAGATCGATGATCTTGGATATTTGGAAGTTTTCCAGGGTACCTATAGCAAACTATATGCTTACGGTGGCTGGAAGCAAGAGAACAAAAAAATCGGTGAACTGTCAGCGATAACCTCTGAATATGACAGTGATGTGTTGGGACCTGAATTGGATTTCAGAATCGCTGCCAAAGAATACAAAGTTCCGACTTCGGGTGATGATTATTACGAACGAATGGATGTGTTGCAATATAGAATAAAGCAATATTTTAGGGATGAGCTCGAGGTCGGTTATTACTTTATAAGCAATACCGATGTCAGCGAAGTACCCACCCTGGAAACCTCTGCCAAACGCATTTTGCCCGAGGAAGGTTATTATGATGGCAGTGTGACCTGGTACGCCATTGAGAAAGACAGCACCAATAGAGGAACGCTGGTACATGGGTGCAAAGAAGCAAAAAAAGTCAAGCTCAATGCCCTCACGGACAAGGAAGAAAACGTCATATTCTATGCCAAGCGTCCCAACGAGCACACGCTGTACTACCTCGATCAACAGAAGATCACCGGTGAGGACGGCGCTCAGGACGGCGTGCGGAACTGGCTGAAACGCGCAGACGTCAAGATTGTGCGTCCGATTAATTACGTGACGTACAGCCATACCATCACCGACTTCGACGTGCAGGTCGATGCCGACAGCTTCTATTTGCAGGAATACGGCGGCCTCACCTATATCTACTGGCTCTCCACCGTCGACAAGACAGATGAGGATGCCCCGGATGTCTATCGAATGATGGCGACCTACTACAACCCCTCCACCGACAGCATGAGCGAGGTATTTGTGCTGGCTGAGTTATGCCTGCCCGATGGCTTGAAGCCCAGCAGGATTTACATCGGTGAAAACGGAACAGGCTACTGCTCGTCGCTTTTCCAGAATGGTGAGCACATGCTGATCAATCTGTATTCGTTCCCGCTGAACTGGATCACCAGCCTGGAACTCAAGGATGAGACAATCTGCTTCAAGGACGCCCTGGCCAACCCCGCCTCCTGGGTGGACTCGGTGGTCTCGGTGATGAACACCGGCAACACCGGCGTCACCACCTTTGACATACAGCTCGTGAATGAGTATAAGTCGAAGGGAAAAACAGAAACAGCGGTGGTGGAAACCGTCCACATCGACCTGCTGAACTCCCGCAACAATTCCGTGTCCGTAGGAAATAATACAATCGCCACCGGCTCGCAGGTCGCCTATCAGCTCCGGGACGCCGTTGAGCCCAAGCGAAAGTCCGACCACAATGTCGTGAGGCGGAAATGGGATCATTTAACAGGCTGGACGAATGCGTCCGGTAATTACGTTCAGAGCAGGTTTATCCTGCCGGGCACGCTGAAGGTCTTCACGGTGCCGCTGTACATCCCGTCCGACTGGCGAGGCGACAAGACCGTGTACCTGCGGCTGGGAAGCTATACCACCCGCGCCAACTGGGCGGCCGCCAACTACGCCGCCGGCGTCGCGGCCAATGGGGGCGTGGTGAGCAACGCCGTGCAGAACGCCCTCGACCCCAACCTGAACCCCGAAATCGTCTACACCCGCGACAAAGACGGCAATATGGTGCGCACAGACAACGTCGCCAACATGCTGGCTGTAGCCAACGCCGCGGGCGATACCGAGGCCCTTGAAAACAGCGCCATCCGCCTCTCCCCGCTCTATCCCAATGAGATCGAGGGCGGCGAGGATCTGGAGGTAAAGACCGCGCTCAACGACCTGGACGTGTACCACCATGTCTACTGCAACCTCGGCGGCGAGCCGTATGTCTCTATCACGGTGCTGAACTTCGCCGACATTGACGAGTCGCTGGACCTGTACGCCAAGCTGTACCTGGACGACGCCGAGGAAGGCGTGGACCTGGCGCTGCCCTACTTTGAGAAGGGCGTCACCGACAGCAGGACCCAGACCGTCGACCTGCCCCTGAAAACGCTGATGGGCGACAGCCATCCCCGAAAGGCGCGGGTGGTCATCCGGGCGAAGAACGTGGAAGAGGTGGCCCTGAACAACAACGAGTTCGTCATCCACTTCGACGACGCGGACCTGAACGACCCGCTGCGCTTCACCCGCCAGCCGACCCCTGTGACCGCGCGGGTGGGCGAGACCGTGCAGTTCTCCGTGGCCGTTGCCGGCGGTACGAAGCCCTACACCTACAAGTGGCAGGTGTGGATGGGCGAGAAGAAGGGCTGGGTGGACATCCCCGACAGCGATTCCGCCACGCTGACCGTCGAGCAGATCACCGAGAAAATGCACGGCCGCAAGGCGCGCTGCGTCGTCACCGACCACTATCTCAACACCATCACCAGCGACGAGGCCATGCTCACCATCTCCGGCAAGCCGCTGCCCGAGACCGGCGACAAGACCAACCTGCCGCTGTACATCGCCGCGGCGCTGCTGGCACTGGCGCTGCTGTGGTGGCTGCGGCGCAGGGAGAAAGCAAATTGAGACGCAAGAAAAAAAGGACAATCCGATACCGGCCCGTGCGACGGGAACGACAGGAACGGCCCGCCCACCGGGCGCGACCCGCAATGTGGACGCGGCCTGCGCGACGGGACAGGCGAAGCCTCCAACGGGCGCGGCTTAAGCTGATCCGCGCCGCGCTGGTCGCGGTGCTGGCCGTGTCCGTGTCGCTGACCGTAGCGGCGGTGTGGCGCACCTTTGCCACAAACCGGCTGAACGCCCAACTGCAATCCCTGCACACCGCGGACGGCGCGGCCCCGTCGGCCGAGATCGCCGCCCCGCCGATGCAGGATTTCGCCCAGGCGGCGGACAGCGACCGTTCGTGGCAGTCGGCCTATGCCAGCGAGCTGCCCGAGGGCATCCGGCTGATGGGCGGCGGCAGCGCGGTTGCCGCCGTCGCCGCCGCCGAACCGGCCAGAACCGTGGGCAACGCGGCAACGACGACGGCGTATCACATAACCGACGCCCAGCTTCTGCCGGAGATGCTGAAGCTGAGCAAGGCAAACCCCGACCTGGTCGGCTGGCTCTACATCGACGGCGTGGTGAACCTGCCCGTGGTGTACCGGGACAACGAATACTACCTCACCCACGACTTCTACGGCCATCACAGCAAGGCGGGCACGCTGTTCCTGGATGTCAACCACCCGCTGACGGAGGACGCCGCCAACCTGCTAATCCACGGCCATGACATGACCGACGGTACCATGTTCGGCCTGCTGATCCACTACCAGCGGGGCGGGTACATCGACAAGCACCCCGTGATCAAGCTCAGCACGCTGTGGGACGTGGAGCGCTACGCGGTTTTCGCGGTGCTCAGGACGCCCGTGGACCCGCGCAAGGACGGCTTTGTGAATTACTATGCCCATCCCACCTTCGCCTCCGACGCTGATTTTTGCGCCTATATCGATACCCTGCGCCGCCATGCCCTGCAGACGGCGGATGTGGATGTGCAGCCCGGCGACGGGCTGCTGACGCTGACCACCTGCCTGGGCGATGACCGGTTGGTGGTCGTCGCCCGGCGGCTGCGCGAGGATGAGCCCGCATCTACCGACAGACAGGAGGGACAGACATGAAAATCGCCATCTGCGACGATAAACGACAGGACGTGGACGCGCTCCGTGACATGCTGACCCGGCTGGTCGAGAGCAGCGTCATCGACTGCTTTGAGACCGGCGAGGCGTTCCTCGCTGCAGCGGGCGAGCGCGCCTATGACCTGGTCTTCATGGATATCTACCTGCCGGGAGAAAACGGCGTGGAGGTCATTCGGAGGATGCGCGGCATCCTGCCGGACGCCGCCGTGGCGTTCACCACCGTGTCCGACAGCCACGCGGTGGATGCCTTCAGCGTCTATGCCATCCATTACCTGGTCAAGCCCTATACCGAGGCGGACGTCGTCGAAACCCTTCGACGCGCCACGAAGCAGGATTTTTCCACCGCGCCGAAGAGCACGCTGACGGTGCGCATCGGCAACGATATGTATGAGCTGGACCAGCGGGACATCATCCGCGTGGAGGCCAGCGACCACAAGACCAACATCTTCACAAAGAACGGCTCCGTCTATTCCATCTGGATGCTGTTCGGAAAGGTCGAGGCGCAGCTGGATAAAAGCTTCCTGACCATCAACCGCGGCGTATCGCTGAACATGAACCATATCGCCAAATGGCGCGCCTATGACTGCGAAACCTCGGACGGCAAGCTGTTCCTGCTCAACCGCCGTCGGCGCCAGCAGCTGAAGGAAGCTTATTTTGCCTTCCAGATGGACGCGCTCCAGGCGGAAAACGCGAGAAAATGACGCGGGCAAACCGTCGTAACAAAGCCAGGGAGATAATATGAGTTCTGTAGAGATTTTCATGGTGGTCGCGTCGATGCTGGGCGGTCTGGCGCTGTTTCTGTTTGGCATGAACACGCTCAGCGGCTCTCTGTCCTCGATGACCGGCGGCCTGCTGTACCGCGTGCTGGGCAAGATCACCAAAAGCGCGTTCATGGGGTTCCTGTTCGGGGCGGGGCTCACGGCCATCGTCCAGTCCTCGTCCGCGATCACGGTCCTTTCCGTCGGCCTGGTGAATTCCGGGATCATCGGCCTGAAGCAGGCGGCAAGCCTGATCATCGGGGCGAACCTGGGCACGACGGCCACCGCCTGGGTGATTTCGCTGAACGCCATGGAGGGCCAGTCGCTGCTGATGACCATCGTCAAGCCCAGCTCGTTCTCGCCGTTTCTGGCCATCGTGGGCGTGGGGTTGACGATGTTCTCGAAATCCCAGACGAAGAAGAACATCGGCAACGTCCTGCTGGGCTTTTCCGTGATGATGATCGGCATGAACCTGATGAGCCAGGCGGTGTCGCCGCTGCGCGAGCTGCCGGCGCTGACGAATACGCTGATGAGCTTTACCAATCCGGTGCTCGGCTTCCTGTTCGCGATGCTGTTCACGATGCTGGTGCAGAGCTCGGACGCCGTGATCGGCATCGTGCAGGCGTTTGCCCTGAGCGTCGGCGTGACCTTCGGCATGGCGATTCCGCTGGTGTGCGGTGCGCAGGTGGGCACCTGCGTCACCGCGCTGCTTTCCTCGATGGGGGCCTCCAAAAACGGCAAGCGCACGGCGCTGGTGAACCTGTACTACAACCTGCTGAAGACGATACCGTTTCTGGTGGTGTTTTACATCGTCAACGAGTTTCGGCATTTCTCGTTCATGGAGGCTTCGGTGGGGGCCATCGGCATACCGGTGTTCCACACCGCGATCAACCTTCTGGGTAGCGCCGTCTGGCTGCCGGGCTCCGGCGCGCTGGTGGCGCTCGCGCGGAAGACCCTGCCCTATGACGAAAGGGAAAAGGAGGAGATGGCAAACAAGCTGACCATGCTGGACGAAAACCTCCTTGGCAATCCCCGCTTTGCCCTGGACCAGACGGACAGGGCCGTGCGGATGCTGGCGGAAACGGCTGCCCAGGCCCTGGCGGCCGCGACGGAATATCGGGAGGATCCCGGCTTTGCCGGACAGGTCGAACGTCTGTGCAACCGCGCCGATCAGTATGAGAAGCAGATCAACGATTACCTGATGAAGATTTCGGTGCGCACCAACATGCCGAAGGACATCGCCTGCGCAAGGCTCCTCATGGGCGCGGCCTCGTCCTTTGCCCAGATCGGCAAGACGGCGGGGCGCATCATGGAGATGGGAAACGCGTACTGGGATAAAATAGGGGATAAAAAGGATTCCCTCACGGAGGAGGACAAAAGGGAATCCCGCGTCATCGGCGCGGCCTTTGGCGAGCTCCTTTCGCTGACCATCGCGGGCTTTGAGGAGAGGACCTATTCGCTGTCCTATTCGGTGCAGCTTTACCGGGAAGAGATTTCCGATTTGTTCGAGATTATCCGGCGTCGCCATATCCAACTCCTTCACAGGGACGAGGGACGGCAGGAGTTCAGAGCGGTCCTTACGGATGTCTCCTACACGGAGGAGTACCTTGTGGACATGTGCGATGCCGTCGCAGATGTCGTGATTCGCTATCTGGATGCCACCGGAGAGGTCGTCCGGATCAGCGAGGCCGAGATCAGGCAAAAGCGCCAGACGATCAAAAACCTGTTCGCGGATAAACGCGCGCTGTTGGAGCAAAATCCTTAGAGGGAGAACTGTATAGCTTATACTTTTACATTGAGTCTGGTATGAGATTTGAATAGAATTCAGGTGTTTTCTGCGGGAATAAAGGCAATTATTTCATACAGTGATAAAGTGCCTATTGACACGCATTTTCCAGCATTGTACAATGGAAATGTTAAAAATGTTAATCGTATCAGGACAAACGGAGTGATGTGTATGCTTGTTCTTTGAAGTTCTGTCTCCCGAGAAAACGGTCGCTCTGCGTCGGCGGTTGCAAGGTATGTGAAGTTATAAGGAACGCCGAAGGTTGTTAAGACTGCATTCAGGGAAACTGTGAGGAGAAAGATAATCTTTTTCGCGGCGGGAAGGATGCGACGCATTCTTTGAAGCCCGCGACACGGCAGACGTTTGGCAGATAATGCGAAACAGGAGGATAAACTCATGAAACTGATTGGAGACTTGAAGAAAAAGGTTGATAAGGCGAAAACCAAGGAAGAAAAGCTGGAACAAATCAAAGACGCAGGAATGGAACTCACCGAGGAAGAGATGGATGCGGTGAATGGTGGGCAAGCACATGCTCCATTGGGGAAAGATTTTGTTTATTGCTCAAAGTGTAGTAGAACAGTGAACGATCATCTGCCCACTTGCCCCTTTCATCCTAATAACAGACGCAAATAACCTTCCCCCAATGCGTCAGGAACTTCATCCAGGAAAAATAGCTTGCGGCAAAACCGCAGGCTTTTTTAATTCATTTTATTGATTTCTTTGGCTTTACAACCCAGATTCCCGTAACACATTACTATGCGGATTGACAGTTACCCGATCTCCGGTGTGCTGTCCGGCGGAAGACAGCACGCTTTTGGCCCTTCAGGATCAGGCACCCGTGCTTACAAGGTAAATGCATGAATGTCTTTCTTTCACAGCTTCCGGATGCATACCCCGTGGCGCAGGGTATGCAAAAGTGAATACCCCTCGTCGCCGTTAGCCGGTAATCGTCAACGAGTATCACTATAAACCGGATTAGCCATAACACCTTGCAGAAATGCAGGGTGTTTCTCTTTGTTTTGGCTTGATTATGGATAAATTAGCTATGTTGCCTTGCATTTTGTAGACCTCATATGTCGATAACGCTGAATCTGCACATTTGGCTGCACATTTTTTGCGTTCCTCCTATATATGCGCCTGCACAAAATGCTGCACATATCGCCTTTTTACCCTGTCAAGCCGTAACGACTTGCAACGGGGCTTGCCGTGTTGCTGTTCTGCTGCCGCCCCTTTACATAGTGCTTTAACGTCATATCGGCTGTTGTATGTCCTGCTGCGGCTTGTGTCTGTTTAATATCCTTGGTTTGGTCGTAAAGGTCAGTTAATACGGTTGTGCGGAAACGCCGAGGTACAATGTCATCATCAAAGGCTATATCCTTTTTGATTCTGCCCCTCATGCGCCTTATCTGCTGGTATGACAGCGGCTTGTCATTGCCAAAGATAAAGGCATTATCATCTCCATTTGGTATGTACTGTTCAATCTGCGGGACAAGGTCGATTGTTCTAACGCTGCTCTCTGTCTTTGTGCCCTTAACTGTTGGCTGGTTGCGGTCAGGATATGAGATCAACTACATCGAGAACACCATCGTCGTCACCAAGAGCTTCCTGAAGAAGGCTGGCACCATCGGCAGCAAGGAATACAACGAACTGGCGAAGGTCCGCAGGGATTTCCCAGACTTCCGCATCCAGCAGCGCGAGATCACCAAGAAGCAGGGCAAGAAGACCTACGGCAAGCTGACCTACAAGGTCATGGGCGAGTTCATCGAGGCGCAGGAGGAAGAGAACGCGGCAGAGGTCTTGGCTGAGTTCGAGCGCGTGCAGCGGCTCTCCAAGGTCCAGAACGGCTCCTACGCCTACGTGAAGACCTGGTTCCTGAACCGCTACAAGGACGTGTTCCAGCAGGAAGACGAAACCTGCGAAGAAGTGGCATAAGTCCTAACTATTGTACACTCCGATTGGTATACTGGTATCACAAGAGAGGGAAGGAAAACCCGGACAAACCAGAAAGGAATTACGACTATGGCGAACATGAATAAGCAGGGCTACTCCATCAGCTGGCAGACCAACACCATCACCATGACCAAGAGGTTCGCGGAGGAAGCGAACCAGTACGGCTCCGAAGCCTACAACCTCCTGATGGGCAAGCCCTTTCCACAGCATCCTCCACGCTGGCCTCTATCGTGGGCACGGTGCTGGGAGGGACGCGGTTGAACTGGGCAAGGATTCCCGTGACAGACCAACGGGCGCTCGTAGAATATTGTTTCCTACTGTGTGGGTACGATACGCCATACATGCTGATTTGGGCAGAATTATGACATGGCAAAAAGCCGGGATAGCAACATCACATAGAGACAGGAAGAGAAGAACCAGGAATGAAAAATGAGGTCAAACCGGTAATTGAAGTCGGCATCGCTGTTCTGTTCAATTCAGAAGTCAGGACCATATTTGAATTATGAAATGCTTTCTGATTCATTATTCTGCGTTAATTGCCAAGAGAAGCGTGATATTTGAAGCGTCAGAATGTTGATTATCCATTATCCGCGAATCCGTAATTGTAGTAAATAAGACGTGCCCGGGCATAACTGCACGGCAATTTTGATACAAAGTGCAAACTTTGTGGAGACAATTCAAACCCGTCAGGGAATCGTGATTTCCGCCCCTGAAGAAATCGCCTACATAAACGGTTTCATTAATAAAGAAAAACTGATGGAATCCGCCAAGGTCTATGGAAAGAGCCCTTATGGAGAGCATCTGAAGGCTGTCGCGGAAGGAAAGGTGAGGTACTAAGCCTCACTTTTCTTTGGGGTGACTATATAGGTTGCGAAGAAAAATATTGAAATCCAGCATCTTTTGTGTTACAATCCGTATAGGTTACGAAGAAAAAGGAGCGAATGGCAATGTCGCGTGGAAGACCTAAGAAGAAACCAAATGTAGATACAAAGACGGAAATTGCTGAGATGGTTAGCCAGACCTGCCAGTTGCTTATCGAGCCGTTTGATGACAGGATTCCCAGATCTGATGACCTTCCTTCGATGAACTCTGTCGCGGAAGAGATGGGTGTGACCATCATAAAACTTAAACGGCTTCTTATCACTGGCAATTACTACACATCCTCTACATCTCGTGCGGTGCAGGAGCGGGTTAAGCACGGGATGTCCATGGAGCAGATCTGTAAGGAGTTGAATATCGCGCCTGCCTCATTCTACGCCAACATCCCTTATTCCAAAGGTGCCTATTCCCAAAATGTGGTGACAAGGATGCTCTCGGCTGGAAGGACGCGCGAAGAGATAATAGCGTCAGCAGAAAAAGCAGTTCAGGAGAAGCGAAAGAATTGGAAAATCATCAGCGCAAGGCTCGACTTTATGATATCCGAAATGCCGGACCACATCATCGTTTTACCGTATCGGGACACCTCGTCCACAACTGTGGATACGGTGGCGGCGTCGGAGCTTTGAAGAACATGGGCGCAAAGATGCCGGAGGATGAGATGCAGCCGCTGGTGGACGCATGGCGTGAGGCCAATCCCCACATTGTGGCTTTCTGGAACGCCGTGGATCGTGGAATGCGCAAGGTGATTCGTGACCACAGTGCGGTGCGAGTGGGCAAGGTCATGCTGTAGGATTTGTTGGAAGGAAAGATGATATGTAGCGCTGGTGGCGGTGGATTCCTGCAAACAGTGCTGAAAAAGGATGTGTTAAAAGAACAGCTGAATGAGCGCTTAATTAATCTCTCCCAAGACACAGACATTATGTTTAGGATTACAAACAGGTATAGTGGATGGATGCCATGAAGAAGATGCGCTCGGAGATAGGCCATACCTCGCAAATCAGAAGAATTATGCGCTACAGTAACGTAATTGTCTACCGGTCAATCGCAGTAGTTACACAGAGGGACAGATCCACATGAGCTATTCGTGAAACACAGTGTTTTTGAGAAATATGTGGAGGCGAGAAGTTTGAACAGTATTGATTATAGGAACTTATCTATACCGGAATTCCCGGCTATGTCATCCATGCCGTCACTTCCAAGAATAGAATCCAAATTCTCTGCTGCCCAGCTTACAAATCTTCTGTCTTATCTGGAGAGTAGTGGTTTATCAAATTCGAACTTTCCATCAATATCGGTGTTACCAGATTTCCTGAAATCAGTTCTTTCATTTGTGAACGAGAGAAAACGAATACAAATAGAGCAGGAGCAGTTTCAGCAAAAGCTATCACTCGCTAATACTGTAATAGATAATATTATTTTTGCCGAATTGGCAAGGATCGATAAGGAAAGAGACTTGCAGGTTGCTGCGATCAAAGGGGATGTGTTAACAAAGCTTGCTCAGATTGAAAAGGCTTACAATGTGGCAATTAGAAAACTGGAATACGAGTATGATCTTCAGCGAGAAGATATGCAACTCAGATACGATTATCTCGAACGTTGTAGAATTTTACGGGAGCGGCAGAACAGAGAACTGATAAAGCAGGTTAAGGCACAACGCCGAGAAATTTCAATCTGCATAAGAGAGATTATGGATGTTGCAAAAAGCATATCACGAAAAATCAAGAGCGGAACAGCAACAATACATGAGTACGATTATTATCTCCTTTTGAAGCAGTTTCAGCTGGAGTCTATATCAAGCATGCAGGCTGCAATGTGCCAGCTTGCTACGAGGGTAGAGTAAATGGTCTGGATAATTCTGATCCTGGCTCTTGCTGGTGCTATTTGGGGTGGTATCATTCTGTATAGAGATCATTGGAACCGGCAAGAGATTGAAGCTCAGAACGCTCAAAGAGAGGCTTGGAAGCGTGCCGAAGAACAGTTCAAAGAAGATGAGAAACGACGCGTTGCTGAAAGGCAACGAGCATATGTCGCTGAGCATTCAGGTGTTTCGAATCAATTTGCCTATAGTGCTGTACAGGGCAGGAGACAGAATTCAGGAAAATCTAACTCCGAAATCGTGGCCTCTATCCGAAGATGTAAGAGTAAAGAAGACGTTCCATATAAGCTGATTGAGGCGGAGACGGTTGTTGAGCAGAAAGTTCAGCAAAGCAGAACGATTGTCCGTGAGGCTGAACGGCAAGGATACATAAAAGTCAGTACTGTATGGATGGAGCGATTCAACGAGCTGGTTGAAGTATCAAACACGCTGAATCAAAACCTCATACTTGAGAATGAGAGACGAACACAGATGGACCGATTCTACCGATATAATGATATATGGTATCGTTCTGTGCTTATGGGCAACATCGCTTTCAATGATTATCAGAGTGCCAAAGCTTCGCTTGATGAGATCGGTACTGTGATAGACGCAATCGACAGAGGTCGGATGAGGGTCAACTGGGATCAAAAGACGAAATTATATGAGATTCAGGATACGTTCAAAAAGGCAAAAGACATTCTATTAAAACGGGTTCAGAGCATAAATGCGCATACGGCTGCATTCAGGGACAAGATTGGAAACGAATGTGGAGAGCGAGGCAGGCAATGGCGAGCGGAACGGATGAAGGGTCGGAGATAAAAAATCACTCAGGGATCACACTAATGACGGAGTCGTTTCTCTTCAACTGATACGGTCCCCGATGTCCACACCTTATATTAAAGAAGGGACGAACGATGAGTTTATACCGTTTGACGACTTTGAATAGGGTATGGACGGACAAATTTACTATTTCACATACGCCACAAAGCTAAGAGGATGGGAAGTTTACTATGACGATATTGGATGCCATCAAGCAAGTATTCAACAAACCGATAATATCGCTTGGCTCTATATGCAGTATAGTTCCTTTTTTCTGCCAAGATCTTCAAATGAGATATAAAATACTGATATTGTGCTTATATCTAATATTGCTTATAGCGTCTATATTGATAGTATATATTAGAGGGCTAAAAGGAATAATAACGGAGCTATCCAATCAGCAAGCAGAAGAAAACAATCAAGCAATCAATTGTAAAATTTACAAAGATTACTTAGGAACATGGATTCAATATATCCCTGATTTCTCTAGGATAATAGCTGTCTGTGATCTGAAATACTATAATGGCTCTTATCATTTCGACGGAATCAATTTCGGAGAGCATGGAGAAAAGGATGTGGAGTTTAAATCATATAAACTCATTCAAGATGGACCAGATCAATTCTTTTATATTACAACCGCACATTATTTATCGAAGCCGGAAGAAGGTGAGATTCATGGATTTGGGAAGCTATACATTAGGAGAAGGTCATCCGGTGTATATAAAGCAGACGGATATTTTTTTGATGTTGAATCTGCATATGGAGAAACTGGGCAAAAAGCTATACAACATTTTAAAATGTTAAAGCACGATAAAATGCTGTATAAACAGTATAAGGAACTAAATATTCCAAGAGACGATAATAATATATTCCAGATGGGAGAAAAACAAATATATGAGATTATTAGAGATCATACGATTATTTTCGCAGATAAGTAACGTTTACAATTCTAATGATGAAGAATTTGTATGGTAATTATCGTTCAATACGTATGGAATTATACAGGAAACAAACACTTATCACAATCAATTATCGACTGACGAGAGATACAAATGGTTCGGTTTGATCTGAACAGATTGCTTAGTCCAATAATAGCCTGGGCAAATGCGAACAGCGGATTTCTCAGTATGATAAGCCTGTTTTTCGGAAGTGGACTTATTGTCAGACTGTTTAAGTTGCAACACTTCAAAGATTTTTGTAGTGATATAGATCAAGTATGGCATAGTGGAAATAGTGTAACGAAAAGACTGGTTTCAATTGTATATAGAATCATAAAATACATTATTAAAATCGCTGCAAGAGTTTGCCTTGCTACAGCATTAGTTTATCTAGCACTCACTATGATATTAGTAATCCAAGACAGTAAACTGAAGAGTAAAAGTGAGGATAATGTGCAGGAGTACAAAAACAGCTATGTTGTGATGAATTCTGAAGGTCCTCTTGAAATAAGAGTTCTTCCACCTGATTCATCAAGGTATCCAGAAATTGATATGCTTTGTCCTGAACTGACTAATAGAGGAGATATTCCTTGGACAGCAGTTTCCACAACTTTATCGTCGAACGATCCAGACAAGATGTTGATAGAGATTGAAGAAGAAATATTGAAGAATCCCTTGTTTGGTGATATGGTGCTTCAGGGATTTGCGACTATTGAAGATTTTAGTGAAAGTGATATGTTCTCAGACAACTCCGGGAGCAAATCATGGGCTGAAGCAATTTACAGGGAGTTTCAAAAAGTATATGCCAACCGGGAATCGGGAGAAGGATTGTCGCACTGGATTGTAACATATAAGTTTGATGATGGACTGATCGGCACGTATGTAACAGATGAATATAGACGATATGCAGAGTATATCTGTCAGCATCTTGAAGGATATACTGTATTAGGAATTGCTAAGCAAAAGCCAGAAATTGAATATCACCGTTCTTACGCATTGAAGAGAAGTGATCTCAGAGCGATGCCGTACCACGATGGAGAAACGGTTGATGCGCTTGTGTTATCTAGATATGCCGATAATAATAACCCAATGTATATGATGGGATTTGCCCTTGACGATAAAAGGTTGATTTTTTATGAGATACCCGGAAGAGGATGAGATCATGACTAACACCACCGAATATGTCATCCGATGTATTGCAGTCGAGTGTGGTATCACTTCAAGTCATACGAGGGGCATCATCGAAGAGGCAATACAGAGAGGTGTCATGTCTTCTGATCTTGCACTTCGTAGGGAAATGTTGACTCGGTTCGGTAATAAGGATCCGTCCGCTGAGGAATTCATAAAAGAGATTGCTAAGATGATATTTACAGCCCATCACGATGAGTGACGATCATTAGGATGGCTGTTTTTGAACGTCTAAAGTCGAAGTTTACAAAACAGCACAAAATGCACCCTGATGCACCCGCTTGCACCAAAACGCACCCTTACCGCGATTGTATCAAAGTTACCGTGCAGAGCCACCCGTTCCGACGGGATTTGAACCATCAATTGCTGGATGAATAAAAGCATCCTTTACTATCCCTCCAAAAGCATAATAAGGGCTGACGCAATAGAACATGCGTCAGCCTAATCAGTTTAGTGGTTTTCGTAGGTGGGAAGCTCGTCCAGTTCTTCCATTAGATGCGTGATAACTCCGTTCCCGCCAAGGGTATGGTATTGCTCGTAGATATCCCGCATGACCTCGCGGTCGGGGATGGGGTAGTATCCATTCTTCATGTGGCGACGGTAGCCCTCATAGAAGCGATCCCTGAGCAATGCGACCATTGCCTGTCGGATCGCCTTCTGGTCGTCGGAGCCCTTACGGAGCTTCTTCAGCTGGCGGTTGTATACCCAGGTGATGACACCCAGCGCGAGTACACAGAGCTGCTGTACCCAGTACTTCTGAACGACCTCCTACACAGTTTCCCATTTCATAGGCATTCCCCCTTGTATTTATACTTGAATCCAGGTACCGCCATTGTTGTAATAGGGCATGACCTGAATCCAGGAGCCGTTTTTGTTATAATAGGCGGCGCACTGCACCCATGTGCCGTTGCTGTTGTACCAGACAGAGGAATCACTGTAGGTCAGCTGAAGATACGGGCGCTGGGACGTCCCGGAGCTGGGATTGTAGCCCCGGAAATAGGAGCTGGTCGTGCTGCCGCCCGTACCGTAGCCCCACAGGCGCATGGTACTGTTGGTGCCATCCCTGACATACGCCTTGATGACGTCCGTCAGGTCGATGTCCATCCATCCCGTGCTGGTTTTCATCTTGACGCCCGCGACACTTGCCAGCAGTGTCTTTCGGTTGGCGTAGGCGGTGCTGTAGTTATAGCCGAGGGTCAGGGTCGCTGAGTTCGCCGTGTTGATGTATACCCGCTATATCGCGGAGGTGATTGACAGCGTGCCCTTGTCCTTGCCCAGCAGTCCGCCCAGGTCCGGGAAATCCATCCGGAACGCACGGTTGGAGGCGTAATAAAAGTGATTGGTGGCGCCCGAGCTGGAGCCGCTTGAGGAGAAATAGTTGCCGCCCGTGGGCCGCCAGGTGTAGGAATCCGCCATTTGACCACTCCTTTTTACTCGATGGGTACCAGGCAGATCTGCCCGTCCGTCCCGGTGCTAGGGAGCTCGTCGGCGTAGAAGATGCCCAGGCTTTTGAGGGCCGCCTTGCCTGTCTTTCCGCCGGTGCCGCCGTTGGCCACGGGAATCGGGGTCGCCATGCCGGCGTGGAACAGCCGGTAGCTGTACCAGCTGTTGTTGACCGCGGTCCTCAGCAGTACGGCGTTGTCCATGCTCGCCTCATATTTCGCGGTACGCACCTCCAGCATCCTGCGGTTGGAGCCCGAAGAGTCCTCCCAGGCGGCAAAGGAACTCGCGCCGGCATAGCTGCCCTCAAAAACCGTCCGGTTCGTCGTGGAATTGTAGGTCGGCTGGAGATAGACGGAGGGGTAGAGGCTGTCCTGAATGGACAGGTTGCCGGTCATGGTATCCCCGGTTTTCTTGACCGCGCCGAGGGCGGCGCATGCGTTGGCCGGCGTGGAAGCACCGGTGCCGCCCTGCGTTACCTCCAGGGGTGTTGTCAGCTTGATTGGCCAGCCGAAGCTCACCGTCTGGTCGTCACCGGCGGCCATGCCGAAGCCAACCGCCTTTCCACCCTTCTTGATGTGCATGATGTAGGCGGCGCTGTTGATCTCGCCTGTGTAGGCCGTCACGCTGCCGAGGGTGTCGGTCAGGGTGATGATCGCCTGGTAGGTCGCGTCCGAGACCAGGCTGCCGCTGCCGAGAGTATACCCGGTTCCGCTGACCAGCGACCGCGTGACGATGTTGCCCCCGCCGACCTGCTTCAGCGTCAGGGAGGCGGACACGCTGTTGTTCCCGTTCAGGGCATAGCAGGAAAAGGACGATTTCACATAGGCGTAGGTGCCGCCAGCGTCGTCCCGTGTGCCGGAGCTGTTGCACCGGTAGACGATATTCTCAGTGAAATACGGCGCGGAATAGTAATAGATGTACAGCGTTGTGCTCTTGCTGGCCGTGCGGCCGCGGGAGTCCGTGATCTTTGCGGTAACGGTAATCGTTCCGGTTCGGTACAGTATTCCCGTGGTCAGGGACGACGCGCTGGCGCTGCCGATGCTGGGACTGGTCTCGATGCTGTAGGATTTGATGGTTGAACCGTAGGAACCTGCCGCGCCATTTATGGTGATCTTCGCCTGCGATTTGCCGTAAACATAGAGCCCCCAGCTGTTGAGCGTAGCGTTACTGTTGACCGCAACGGAGCTGACCGAGGACATCGAAGGCACAACGCTCGCCGGAACGGTGATCGTGAAGGCGTAGGAATAGGTCCCCAGGGAATTGCCGCTGGCGTCAATGGTCTCCAGTGAGACATAAGCCGTGCCGCTGGTTGACGAAGGGATTGTGTTGAGCCAGCTGAGCGGTATGGTGTACGAGGCGCTCGTTGCGCCCGCCGCCAGGTTCTGCACCTGCGAATATGAGCCGAAGCTCCAGGTCACCTTGTGGGTGTACGCGGAGTTATAGGCGGTGATGTTCAGCGTAGCCGCGGTCCCCGCCACCACGCCGGTGGACGCCTACTCTCCGTCGCTCTGAAGGAACTCATAGGTGATGTTCAGCGCGGCGGACGTGATCGACAGATAGTCGTAGCAATAGCCGCCGCTGTGTGTGCCGCGGGTGGAGGGCACATAGATGATCAGCACCCGGTTCCCGGCCTCGAAATGATCGCGCATACCGGCGAAGATGGCGGCGTTGGTGGTGTCGTTGAAGGTCAGCGTCACGGTGCGGTCATAGGCGTTGGAAACGGAGAGCGCGCCGATGGACGCGCCGCGCATGGATCCAATGCTGCCGGATATCGTGTTGGACGCGCCTTTGTAGAACGTCAGGTACTTCGCGCTGGACGCCCCGGCAGGGCCAAAGGTCACGCGCAGCTGGATCTGTGTGATGCCGATATTCCCTGTCGGCAGGTCGGACAAACCGTTGAATTTGATCGCGCCTTCATAGCGCGTGCTGCTGTAGACGCCCTGACGCGCCTTGCCGCTGGACCATGAACTGCCGGAGGCGTATTTCTACTCCGTCGCGGTCGTTGTAAAGCTGGGCATATGTTCGCCTCCTTAACTGCGCCACTTGAATCCCACGCCGGTGGGGGTGGTCACGATGTCGAGAAACCCGTTGGCCGAGGTGCCGATGGAGATCTGGTTCACGGCTTCCAGTCTCGTCACGTACAGCTTGTTGTCCGAGAAGTAAGCCAGCTCCGTACCGCCCATGACGAAGGCCAGGCGGGTATTGGTCAGCCTCATCTTCACCGCGGAATCCGAGGTCGCCATGTCCAGGTACGGCGTGCCACCGTCGTCGCCGAAGGTGAAGCTGGAGAACAGCTGATCCAACCCGTCTTCCGTCTTCTGAAGCCGGTTGAAGGTCAGCGTCATGTCGTTGTCCGTCTGGGCCAGGTCGCTGCGGATCAGTTCGATCTGCGCGACGGCATCCAGAAAGTCGGAAGCGCTGGCAAACTGCTCGGACAACCCCAGGGAGCCGATCAGGGCGATGATTCGGTCCTCCATTTCAGCGTCCAAATCATCGATGGAGTCCTCCAGCTCCGTCATCGAAGCCCTGGTGTCGTCCGGGGAAGCCGACCAGGAAGTGGCCATCGTACCTTCCTCCAGCTTCACCTTGTTGAACAGCACCGTAACGCCGGTGGTGCTGCCGCTGATGCCCGCGTATAGATGGAGCTCCCAGTTGCCGGACGTGGCGGGCGTGGTGAAGTGCCGCACCTGCCGGCCATAGGTGAAATCCAGCGTGCCGGAATCATGGACGGAACCGTTGTTCCAGTTGACCAGCTTCCAGGTCACGCCTGCGGCGCTGCCCGCCTCCAGCACGACCTCCTTGACCGAGAGCGTATAGGCCGTGTTCGGCTCAAGCTCGTCCGCCGCCAGCCAGAAGCTGTCCGCGCCGGTGGCGACGAGGCGGAAAGCGTCGCTGTGGTCGATCAGGTTGACGCCGCCCACGCTGAGGCCGCTGACCGTTTCCAGCGCGTCGCTGGCCGCGGCCTGCGCCGCAGCCGCCTTGTTGTAGGCGGCCTTTGCGGCTTCATAGGACGAGGACAACGACACCAGGGAATAGGCCCAGGTGCCGTCCGAAAAGACGGTCAGGTCGGTGAAATACAGGCTGTTGGTGGAGCCAGGGGTGTAGGTCGGTTCCGTATCCGTCCATCCGCCCGTAGGCGGCTTGGTCGTGGGCTTGGACGGTTTGGCGAGGGTGGAGGCCTGGAGCAGGTAATAGCGTGTGGTGGACCAGACATCCACCACGCAGGACAGCGAGATCGTCGCCGAGCTCTTGACCGCCATGCCTCACGCCTCCAGCTGGGCGATATAGGTGGCCTTGTTCGTCACATCGCCCGCCGAGATCGTCAGCGTCTGGCCGGTGGCCGTTGCCGTAGATGCGCCGTCCTTGTACCACCTTATCGTCCCCAGCGCCGTCAGCGCGTTGCCGGTCACCTCCACGCCGCCCTGATATACGTGGGCGGTCAGTACGGTTTCGACGGCGCTGTTCTTGAAGATCGTGCCGTTGGAGCTGGTGACGCTCATGGTGATGGCCGCGTCGCCCTGGTCGCCCTTCGCGCCCTTGATGTTGTTGACGTAGACCCACTTCGCCGTGGAGGCGTTGCCGGCGACCGTGCAGCGGTAGGTGTTGTAGGTACTGGTGTTGAGGTACATGTCGCCGACCTTCGCGCTGGAGACGCCGCTGCCGCTGAAGATCGTGGCTGTGGTGCTGGTGCCGGTAATGCCCGTGCCCGTGTACCATTGCGCACTGGAGCCGTTGCTGCCCTGCCGGGAGACGGAGTAAACGGGATCGGATTCGGTGTTGTCCGTGTAGGTGAATACCATCCGCGTCCAAAGATACTGTCCCGCCGATACGCTGGGCGGTGAGGACTGCCAGGTCCCGGTGGGCGGGGTGGTGTTGCCTGTGCTGCCCTGATAGTCGATGGCCACGCTGGCAACGCCCTTGCCCGTAGGACCGGTTTGCCCCTGAGGTCCCTGCCCGCCTGTTGCCCCGGTGAAGGCGATGGCCACGCTGAAATCCTTGTTGATCGTGATGTCGCCGTCCACGACCACGGGGATATGGACGACGCCCGCCGTGGTGAAGGATGTGCTGGCCGTGATGGTCAGCGTGGGCGACGTGGCATCCGTGTCCTTGGTGACCGTGATACCCGTGGGCGCCGTCACCTGAGACAGGTTCACGGTGGCCGCGACCTGCTCCGATCCACGCATGGCGATGATCTGCGTGGTGCAGCTGCCGGCCCTGGCCGCGTTGGTCGTGCCGGGGAAGGTGTAGGAGTCGTTCGTCTAAATGACCGAATAGGCGTCGGTGATATCGACGATGGAGATCTGGTCTGCCGATTTAATGGCCATGTGGTTGCCCCCTTTGTTATATCATCTATTCGCACATAAAAGTGACCTTGGTATCCACGTCCGCCGCGGACAAGGTAAACTGGAATCCGTTGTGAGATAGACGCGAGTCGTCCGCGGAAATGACGCCGTAGCGATCTTCGCCCATCCGCTGCCAGCTCCATTGCAGATATGCCCCGGAGCCGAAGGTGCTGCGCTACGCCGTGATGTCGGTGATCCGCTGCGACCCGTGATAGATCACTGCGGACAGCACTGTGGAGACGGCGTTGTTCTTGAATACCGTACCTCTGGAAGAATCAATCCGAAGCGTTGTCGCGGCTTCTCCCGACGCGCCGGTCAGACAGGTGGGTTGTGATTCATCCGTCGTGCCTGTGGCGTAAGTGGTGACCGTCTTTTGCCACATGTACTTACCGTCCTCCCAGTCCGGCGCTTCCGCCGACCAGCCCCCGATGGGCGCGACGGACGGCGAAGTGCCCAGGGCGTACAGCACCTGCACGTTGGAGACTGCCGCGGCGCGGAGCCGGTCGATGTTGGCGTTGATGCCCTCCACCCGCAGGTTGATGCCCACGTTGCTGGACAGGTCGAGCGTCTCGCCGACATCCGCGGCCAGCTTGTTTGCCGTGATGCTCCCCGCCCGTATGCGATCCGCGGACAGGAAGCCGGTGATCAGCATGTCGGCAGTGAATCCTTCCCCCGTACCAAAGGTGCGCCAGTCCCACGCACCATCGTCTGTGCGGGCGGAAGCGATCATAAATCCCTCCCCGCACAGCTTCATGGCGCTGGCACCGTTGACGCTCTCCAGGATCAGGTTGCCGTCCGCATCGGTATACCAGTTGGATACGCTGGAGGACAACCGGGTCTTGAGGACGTCGATCATGCCCTCAAGATTTTGTGCCGGAATGGAGCCGTCCGAGCCAATGGCCTTCGCCCGGTCGTAGAGCGCTTTCCTGTTGTTGACCGTCTCCGCGATGCCGGTGATCTGGCTGATGATGTTGCCCAGCGACACGCCGCTGATGCTGGTCAGGTCGTTGGTGATCGTGACGGAATCCTTTTCCGGGGCGTCCAGGCGCTCCACCAGCTTGGAAACAAACGCTTGGTCGTTCAGCGAGAGCGCTTCGTCCCAGATGCGCAACTACTGTCCGATCTCAAACCGCTCCAATTCGTAACCGCCGATACAGGAGAGGTTTTGAATACTGGCGCTGTACGTTACCGTGGGTTTGGACAGCTGCGCCATGACCTCACAAGCCTCACGGTACAGCAGCTCTTCCTGTCCGGGCGCGTAGTCCGTATTGCTCCAATAGCCATCGATCAGCATGTCTCCCATAGCAAGAACGAAACGGTTCTCAATCTCCTGCTGGCTGGACAGGGATGCCTGGTATTCCAGACGCACATCCTCATGCTGTACCGCCAGTTCCACGGCGGTGCGCATCAGGGCATACAGGCCGGGATCGTCCTCCGTTCCGGCATAGATTGCGGCGATGCCTTCCTCAAGCGCGGCGATCTGCGCGAGAATGTCCGCCTTTTTCGCTTCGTCCGCGGTTTTGGCATACTCTTTGCGCAGACTCTCGATGCTCAGCTCCTTGGATTCCACGGCGACCTCCCTGCCGCCGATCTTTGCCGCGGGCTTCTTCAGAAACTTCACCACATAGTCTACGGGTTCGCCGATGGCCCAGCCCGTCTGGCGGCGATGCGTGCCGTCCGGGAGAATCAGCGTGATCTCATCTTCATCGCCCTGAGCGGTGTCCGCTTCTGTCGCGTCGCCGCCGAGAATGGTGCGGGTGAGCTGATTGCCGTCAAACACATACAGCACGTAGTCGATCTGCCCCCACAGTTTATTCAACTGGTTCTCCAGTTGGAGCAGTTGGGTGATTGTCGTGCTGCTGGAGGCTTTGGCAGCCGCGATATCCCGAAGGTAATCCGCGAGCGACTGCTCATGCGTCGGCGTGAAAATGCCCAGGCTGCGAAAATAATCGAAGTTCAGCAGGTATGGCAGGCCGGTGGGATTGACGTCGTCGATGCCCACATAGCCGTGATCGCCGTATTCGCCCTCCACATACAGCCTTGTGACGATATTGGAGGCGTCTTCCTTGCGCTCTATGCCGTCCAGGTTCTTGCCGAAGTTCAGTTCCATCATGGAATCGTATCGGTTAAGAGACACGACGGTGACGGACTTGTCGTCGCCGTCGAAGACCGGGCGGGCGTTGAACAGCTTGCAGATGTCGGAGATCAGCAGGTACGCCCCGCGCTTGTTCTCGGATTTCAGAGATCGCACCTTCTCCGTCACGCCGTCCGCCTCATGGAAGGTCTCGCAGTATTTGAGCGTCCAGCCGGTGTTGGACAAGGCCTGTTCCAGAAGATACCGCGCCGTACCGATGCCGTTGGTGTCGTCGAAAGTCAGGAACAGGTTCTTCTTGGAGAGCAGGGAACAGACGTGTTGACATGTGATCGTCGCCGATACCGCAAGTCCCTTATGGGAGCGCTTCGGCGCGTTCAACAGGAACCAGTCCTTCACACCGTCCCGGTTCACGCAGACCTGATAGCCGCTGCGAACAAAATCCCAGCGATAGTTGCGCTCGCCATTGACGGTCTGGGGCTATGTGAAGGTCAGCTCCTTCCAGCCGCTGATCTCCGTAGTCAGGGAGACGTCATAGGCCTGCCCCTCGGGCATCAGCTCGGAATCGAAGATTTCGCACAGCTTGATGCGGTTCATGTCGTGGATCGAAATGCGTATGGACATCTGTGGCCGCCTCCCTTCATCCGTCACCGCACCCGCGGCGTATAGTCGATTTCCAGTCGTGTGAGGTCCAGCCCGTCGCCGCTGATCACGATCTCGTTCATGGTGACCACCGGGGCTTCCGCCATCCCGCTTTCCGGCATGGCTTCGGAAATGACCGCCCGGTTCGGGCTGCTCACCAGCCGGATGCTCTTCCACCCGTTCAGGTAGATGAACTGTCCCGCCATGTGGGGGAGAAAGCCTCCGTCCGACGTGATGATGTTGCTGTTCGCCGTGTAGTTCACACGCAGCGCGCGGACAAACGGCGTACACGGCGCGAGGGTGATATACCCCTCGTCGTGAAACGGGAAGGCCATTTCAACATGGTCGCCCAACTCTGTACGCGTCTGTCCTCTTGCACCGTCAAGCAAAAGTGCTTGACTTTCAAGGAGGCTGTCTGAGCGAAGATTAACGACCCTGCACCGTTGTCCCGTGGTCAGGTTGCGGATCAGCATGCCGCTGCCCACATCGCCCGCAATGCGGATGATGGTGTGCGCCGCTTCCGTCCCCGGATTGTATATGAGAAAGGAACGGGTTTCCAGTGTCGGCGCGGCGGGCATTATGGCGGCGGGCAACAGTCCGGTATGCGCCAGGGTACGGTCATCGATATCCCCGCTGTAGGATGTCTGAAACATATGCCCGAAAGGTTCGTAGCAGGCAAACGTCACCGTGAAGGTCCCCGAAAACAGCTTATTTCCCTCGTCGTCCGTATGGTCGTACAACGTTATCACGACGCGCTTGCTGGCGACCACATCGTACCAGCAGTAGGGCTTGTGATCGAAGACCAGCTGCCCGCGGGTCCCGCGGTACAGCCAGCGATAGATGCCCTCCAGAGCCGTTTCGCCGATGTCCTCGAAATAGCAGTCCTATTCAAACACCCGCGGCTTAACTCTCGTGCCGATATAGTATCCGCCGTCCCGGTGATCCGGCTCGATGTCGCTGATCTCGTAATCTTCCATCTCACTGCCGCGATCCTTGGGATCGGGACGATACCAGCAGCCGAGCGTACTGCAATGGGTCCCGTTGAAGCTAAAGCCATCCATTGTTCATCACATCCTTATTAAGGGCAGGCCGAATCATCCGATCCGAAGCCCGCCCACGCTCATGCCGCGCATGGCCTTTTCCATGATCTGCTCGCCGACTTTCTCGGCAATTTCCTCGTAGTCCGCGTCCGTTTCCAGCTTTTGCACCTGGACGGTGATGTTCTCGATCGTACAGTTGCCTTGCTGCGCTTCCTGCACCTGTGGAATCACTGTGGCGGAAGGCACGCGCATCATCCGAATCTCGTGCAGCGACTTCAACAGATCCTCGAACAGCTCCGTCTGGTAGGGATTGAGGATGCGTTCCGGTCGGGTTCTCGTGCCGTCCAGCCAGGCCAGCCCGGTGTTGTAAGCCAGACCGCCCTGAGCGTATGCCTTGACGGTGATCTTCTTTTTCAATTCCTCCGCCCATTGTATCACGGCGCTACTGTCCGATCCGCTGACTGCCTTACAGGCCTTGTCCACCCATGCCTTCGCGGCCTTCAGCGCCTCCTCCTCCGTCTTGTAGCCCTTCAATTCCTTGCTGGCATAGCCGGGGCCGACGTAGGGCACGATGGCCTTGTATTTTTTCTTCTTGCCCGAGGAGCCTTTTGAGCCCGAACCGCTGGAACCGGAAGACCCGGATGAACCGGAGGAGCTGTCCGAGCCGTCTCCAACGGAGGTATAGTCCGCGGTGAGGATGTCTGACGTGACTTGTTTATGGGCGTTCGCCAGATCCTCCAGCTTCTTCTTCCACTCGTCCACATAGGCCTGGGCCTGAAGCTCGCCGGCATCCTTGTAATCCGCGCTGTGCTGCTTCAGGAATTCGATGATCGCGTCGTCGCCCTGGGAGATGATCTCCTCCACCTCGTCCCAGTAGGTACGGGTGGTGCCGCGCATGTCGTCCAGCATCTCCTGCCAGCTGCTTCGCATATTCTCACGGGTGGCGTCGGTGGCCTTCTCGTAATCCTCATGGTTCTCGATCAGCCAGGCCATGATCTCCTCGTCCGTCAGGGTCAGCAGCTCCTGCATCTCCTCCATGAGCTTGCGGGGATTGGAAAGGAGTTCCTCGTAATAGCTTTCCACGTACTCGATGTAGTCGTCGATGCTTTCGATCTGCGACTCAATGGACTTTTTCTGAGCCTCGACCTCCTGCTCCGCCAGATCCCAGGCGATCTCCTCCCGGAGCTCCGCGATCTGTTCCCGGAGCTCCAGTTCCTCCTTCTTTCGGGTGGGGTCGGCGGAGACCCGTGCCAGCTGGGTTTCCAGTTCCGCCAACTTCTTGGATCGATCTTCCTCTTCGTTGAGCTTCTTGCGAGCGTTCAGCTGCTCGTCCAGCAGGGACAGCTCTTCGTTCAGCGCCGTTCGCTTGGCTTCGGCCAGCTCGGTGAGCGAGTCCCGCTCCTTTTCATAGCGCTTCTTGAGAATGTCGATGATCTCGTTCTCGATGTCGATCGTGCCCTGGAGCATCCGCTTGTTCAGGGCTTCGCGGTCTTCGATGGCGTCGTGGATCAGCTTGCGAAGGTCGATCTCCATCTCGCGGATGGTGTCCCGCTGCTCCTGCATAGCCTGGTCCAGCTTCTCCAGGTCGATCTTGTGCTGCAGCAGCGTCTGTGAATATTCCTGGTACCGCTCCTGAAGGGCTTCCAGATCGGCTTTTGCCTGCTTGTACTTCTTGCTGGATTCCTTGTACTTGGCCATGACCGCTTCCTTGGCGGCCATCTGCGATTCGAGGACCTTCAGGTAGGCTTCCAGGCGGGTGGAATCGTCCTGAACGATCTCCTTCTCCACCTGCATGTACTTGATAACACCCTAAAGCTCACCGCGCACCTCGTGGTACTGTTGGGCGAGCTGCGCCATCTTGCGCCGATGATCATCGATCTCGGTCTGCTCCGACATGCTGTTCAGCAGCTTCTGGATGTCCTTCGATACGCTGGTGGACTTGCTGCCACCGCCACCGCCGCCGCCCTTGCCTCCGCCGCCGCCACCGCCGCCGGAGGACTTGCCGCCGCCTCCGCCCTTGAGCGGATTGCTGCCGGCGTACTTCAGCACGGTCTGGTTGGTGTTCAGCATGGTGCGGGTCCAGGTTCCGGAGATAGGATCCCACTGAGCGCCTTCCTGGGGCAGCGTAATGGTTTCCGTCGTCCACTGGCCGGTGGCGATCAACGCCTGTACGGTCTCCGCCGCCAGGTTCTGCACGCTGATCAGGCCGGAGGTCAGCGCGGAGAAATCCGCCACCGACGTGCCGGTGATGACGATGAACGCCGCTTCGTTCAGACGGTCAAAGGCGGCTTCTCCTTCAGCCAGCGCGTCGGAGATCATGGGGCCCACCTGATCCCAGTTCTGCAGCAGCGCCGCGGGATCGAGGTTGCCCAGGTAGCTGGCCAGGTTCTCGATCTCGCTGGTCGCTACGGTCGTGCCCGCCGCGATCTTCTTGGACGCGGCGATATACTCGTTGTTGGCCTTGACGGCCTTGGCCGCTTCCTTGTTGTAGGTTCCGAAGGCGTCGCTGACGGAGATCGCGCCGTGCTTCAGATCCTCAATGGCCGATGCGGTGCTCTTGAAGTATTTCGCGTTGGCGGACTTCTGCGCGTTCCCCAGCTCCTTGCCCAGCGCGGACACCTTCTTTGAAGCGGCCCGGGAGGAGTCGGAGAGGTCATCCTGCTCGCCTTCGAGGTCGGAGACAGATTCGGCCAGGTTTCCCGCCGCTTTGTTTGCGTCGTCCAGGGCGATGATCAGGGAGGGATAGGTCTTTGCAATGGACTGCTGCAGCGACTGGTCAAAGCTGTTCCAGATATCCATGGCCGCGGCAACGCCGTCCGTTCCACCGGAGCCAAAGGCTTCCACCATCGCGTCGATCTGGTCCTGATATCCGCTGGTTCCGGCACTGTTGGATTCGCGCTCCTCCCGCAGGGATTCCGCCATATCCGAAAGGGAGATGGACTGCGCCGCTTCCCGCATCTCGTACAGCTTGGCGACGATCTCTTCCACGTTGCCGCCGCATTCCACGGCAAGTGCGGAGATGTCACCGAACATTTCGCACATGGCTTCCAGGTGACCGGCTTCGTCCAGGTTGGATAAAGCTTCCTCCCAGGCCTTGGTGACATCCTCTCCGGCTTGTTCAGCCTGTTTGACAGCGTTTTCCAGATAGGCTACGCCGCCCTTGTAGCTGTTCTCGTCCACCCTTCGGAATTCCCTGCTGCGTTCGCCGCTGGCTGCTGCCTGAGCGGCCTTGGCCTGGAGCTCAGTGACTACGCCGTAGGCGGCGGCTTCGTTGTAGACCTCCGCGACGGTTTGTTGGGTCAGCTCCCTGGCGCGTTCCAGGTATTCCACCGATCCGCGCTGGAGGGAGGTCAGTTCGGTGTACTTTTCCTCCAGGGTATCGTAGGCGGACAGCGCGGACTGGGGGCTGTAGGAGGTTTTGCTGGGGTCGATGGCCTTTACCGCCTGGGACAGCTTGTTCGCCTCGTCCAGATTGACTTGCAGGCTGTTCAGGTTTTCCATCCGGGTCAGCGCGGCATACAGTTCTTCT
>JAZSAA010000369.1:0-10643 GCA_045601625.1 Clostridia bacterium
CTCCTTGGCTCACAGAACGACATGGCTACGATCCGACTTGATGAAGCCGTCCCGCATGATGACGATGCGGTCGCCCAGCGTCATGGCCTCGGTCTGGTCGTGGGTGACGTACATAAAGGTGGTGTTGATCCTCTGGCGCAGCTTGATGATCTCAGCGCGCATCTGGTTGCGCAGTTTGGCGTCCAGGTTGGAAAGGGGCTCGTCCATCAGGAACACCTTGGGGTCGCGCACCATGGCGCGGCCGATGGCCACGCGCTGCCTCTGGCCGCCGGACAGGGCCTTGGGCTTGCGCTCGAGATACTGGGTGATGTCCAGCACCTTGGCCACCTCGCGCACCTTCCTGTCGATCTGGTCCTGGGGCACCTTCTTCATCTTCATGGCAAAGGCCATGTTGTCGTAGACGGACATGTGGGGGTAGAGGGCGTAGTTCTGGAACACCATGGCGATGTCGCGGTCCTTCGGGGCGATGTCATTGCACAGCTTGCCGTCGATGTACAGCTCGCCGTCGGTGATGTCCTCCAGGCCGGCGACCATGCGCAGCGTGGTGGATTTGCCGCAGCCGGAGGGGCCGACCAGCACGATGAATTCCTTGTCCTTGATGTGCAGATTGACGTCGTGCACCGCCGTCGTCTTGCCGCCGTAAACCTTCTTCATGTTCTTGATGATGACCTCTGACATTGCTTCCGGCCCTGAGCGCGGCGGTCCTTTGCCGTGCCCTCATGTCACCGTGTTCATCTCGGTGAACCATTTTACGACAGGTCTCCACACTGCCGCACCGCGGGCCCTGCGGGTTGGGTTGACCTCCTTTTCGCATGTATGCCCGTCTATTATGTGGAGTAGGCGGACACCATTTATTCTAAGGGACGCCGCGTCCCTGAGATTCGATATTACAGCCCGTACTTCATCATTTCCTGGAGCGTCTTCTCGTCGAAATCGTCGCCGGAGCTGTCCTCCCCCACCATGATGTTGGGGTCGTTCTCCTGGCCGGGCGGGATGATGTCGCCGCAGATGTCCACCTCCGGCAGGAAGGGCATGAACTGTTTCAGCATGATCTTCCCGGTCAGGTAGGCGATGGCCCCGAAGCCGAACAGCAGCCACAGGAACGCCCACAGCGGCAGGAAGCGCGGCGAGGCGTAGGTCGCCGCCAGCGGCACGACGTTCAGCGCCAGGCAGGCCAGCATCCGCAGGGGCTTGCTGAAGGCGAAGTACAACGCGTTTTTCAGCAGCTCCCCATAGCCGCCGTTGAAGGCCGCGATCACCGGGAACAGGTAGATCGCCACGATGGTCTCCAGCGCCATCAGCCCCGCCAGGGCGTATTTGAACAGGCTGACCGGGCCGGTAAACTGGCGGCACCAGCTGATCTCCAGCGCCTGCGTCAGCATCAGCAGCGCGTAGACGACGAAGCACACCGTGGCCTTCACGAAGTTCTCCTTGAAGCCCTTCCAGAACATGGACGCCACCTTGAAGTGCCTGTCCCCCCGCTGGTACTTCATCAGCGTGAAGTTCAGCGCGGCAACGCTGGCGCCGATGGTAATCACGGGGACGCTGAACAGCACGAACAGCAGGTTCGAGACGACGATGACGTACATCCGGTTCAGAAACCGGCCAAAGGCGCTCTCCTCGCCGAAGAGCTTCAGCAGCCATTGCACTTCGCCTCACCCCTCCCAGGCAAACAGGTAATCCAGGAATACGAGCACCTGGTCCAGCCGCTTCGTGTAGGCGTTGATCCCCAGCGCCGCGCCGCCCGGATAGGCCCTGTATTCGCCCACCAGCGCCGTGCCCGCAAGATCGATGCCCACCGGCACCGGAGAATCGCTGTAGCTCTCGTCCGCCGGGGTACAGTAGACGAAGCGGTCGCCGTACTTCTCCCGCAGCGGCGCGGCCGCGTCGCTGTTCAGGTCCATCAGCCGGCCGGCCTCGCCGATGGCGGCGACGTCCTCGGCCTGGGCAATCCACACGTCGTCCACCTGCCCGTCCAGCATGGAGATCAGCTTCTCATAGTAGTTGTTGCCGATCGCCCGGCTCGACGAGGGCTTGCAGTAGTTCGCGCAGTCGATCTCCACCACGCCCTTGGAAAGGTCGTAGCCCGCGGCCTCCACGAAGCCGTTGTAGAAGTCCGACCCCTTGCCCAGCTGGGCGTAGGTGTTCGAGAAGATGCCGTAGAAGTGGATGTCCCCCGGCACCGTCACGTAGGTCCATATGGCGTAGGTCATGAAGCCCAGCACGAAGCCGATGCCGATGATCCACAGCCGGTAGTACTGCCAGACGTACCTGAGCCTGCCGCGCAGGCTGTAGCCCCTGAGCTTCTCCTTCTCGTCCCGATACCATTGCGGCAGCGTTCGCATGTCACTCTTCCTCCGCGCCGACCCGCTCGAACAGCAGCTGGACGCCGGGATAATCGCCCCGCATGGGCCGCAGCGTGAGGCCGGCGTACATCAGGCTTTCCCCGGTAAACGTCCGGTCCATCACGTCCGTCCCGCCCAGGCGCGCCCCGTCCGGCCGCTCGCAGCCCTCGACGATCATCTCTGTCAGGCGGTAGCGTCCGCATGGGTCCAGTCCCCGCAGCTTCAGGTGGATGCCGTGGGTGTTGGCGTGGGTGCGCTTCACCACCAGGTTCACCAGCGCCCGGCTGCCGCCGCCGTCCACGAAGGCCCAGGCGACGAAGTCCTCCCGGCTGTCAATGCCGGTCAGGCGGTAGTACCGGCCCCGGTGGATCAGGTCGCAGAAGCGGTGGTAGCGCCCCGCCAGCTCCCGCATCCGCCGCTTTTCGTCCTCCGACAGGCAGGCCGGGTTCAGCTCATAGCCGAAGGCGCCGCTCATGGCCACGATGGCCCGGGTGCCGAAGGGCGTCGTGCGGCCGGTCTGCTGATTGGGACAGGCGGAAACGTGGGCGCCCATCGTGGCCACGGGATAGCCGACGGCGGTGCCCAGCTGGATGGCCAAACGCTCGATGGCGTCGGAATCGTCGCTGCACCAGATCTGGGGCGTGTAGTACAGCATGCCCGCGTCGAAGCGGCCCCCGCCGCCGGCGCAGTTCTCGAAAAGTACCTCTGGGAATTCGCCGGTGAGCCGGTCCATCAGGTCGTAGACGCCCAGCATGTAGCGGTGGCTGACCTCCGTCTGGCGGTGGGGCGGCAGCGCGGCGCTCCAGGTATCCGCGATGTTGCGGTTCATGTCCCACTTGATGTAATCGACGCCGTTCTCCCGGATCAGCGCGGAGAACACGCCGTACAGGTGCGCCACCACCTCGGCCCGCCCCATGTCCAGCACCAGCTGGTTCCGGGCCATGGCGGGCTTCCGGCCGGGAACGGCCAGCGCCCAGTCGGGGTGCGCGCGGTAGAGGTCGCTGTCCTCGTTGACCATCTCCGGCTCGATCCACAGGCCGCACTTCATGCCCATGTTATGGATGGCGTCCACCACGGGCTTCAGCCCTCCGGGCAGCTTTTCACGGTTGGCGGTCCAGTCGCCCAGCCCGGCGTTGTCGTCGTTCCGCGCGCCGAACCAGCCGTCGTCCAGCACCATCAGCTCAATACCCAGCTTCGCGGCCTCCGCCGCGAAGGCAAGCACCTTTTCGGCGTTGAAATCGCAGGTCATGGCCTCCCAGCTGTTGATCAGCAGCGGGCGCTCCCGGTCCTTCCAGGGGCTGCGGATGAGGTGCCGGTTCAGGAAGTCGTGGAAGCGGTGGGTCAGGGACTCCAGGCCCGCGTCCGTGTGGCAGAGGATGACCTCCGGCGCGTAGAAGCATTCGCCGGGATCGAGCTGCCAGCCGAACGGGTCGCCGATGCCGCTGACCACGCGCACGGCGTCCGCCTGGTTCAGCTCGATGTCGGTGCGGTGGTTCCCGCTGTACACAGGCATGACGCCGAGGCATTCGCCGTGGGTTTCCCCCGCGTCGTCGGCCATCAGCACCACAAAGGGATTGTGGTGGTGGCTGGACGCGCCACGGTTGCTCGAAACGGTCTGTATGCCGTGCATCAGCCGGACGCGCTCGGGCATGCGCTCCATGCAGTGCCGCCCATGGAAGTGCAGCAGGTCCCACGCGCCGAAGGGCACGTCCAGGCACAGGCCGGCGGCGCGGTCCAGGCGGATCGCCGCGTCCCCGCGGTTGCGGAACACCGCCGCCCGGGCGATCACGTCCGCCCCCTCGAACACGCCGTACAGCAGCTCGACCTCCAGGCCCGTGGCGGCGTCGCAGAGCACGAGGGACAGCGTCTGGGCCTCGCCCGGCTCCGCAAAGGACGCGGGCAGCCCCGGCAGGCGGTACTTGTCCCCGAGGATCTCATGGCGCGCGTACCGTAGGTCCGCCCCGGTCACGCCCGCCGCGCTGACGCATTCCAGGGCGCTCACCCGGTAATCGCCGGACCCCCCGGCGGAATACTCCAGCGGCAGGATGTCCGGGGAAACCTCCCGGCGCATGCGGTTTTCGTAGCTGTTCGGGGAAAAGCCGCAGTCCGTCAGGATGTGGGGATAGTCCAGGCGCATCCCGTCAATCCTGCGCCCAAAGTACAGGTGCAGCACATGGCCGGTTTCGCTGATCTGCATCTGGTAGGTGGTCTGTCGGGTGTGGAGCGTGATGGTCCTGTCCCCGGCGTCGAACTGTATGGCCATGGCTGTCTACTCCTGCCTGTCGTTTCTTCTGTTTTTGAGGATCGTATCAAAAATCGGCCGTTCCTCCGGCGACATCTCGCGGTAAAACCTGGGGCTCACGCCAAAGAAGCGCTTGAATGCCTTGGAGAAGGTCAGAGAATCCGAATAACCGACATAATTCGCAATGTCCTGAACGTCCAGCGTCAGGTTTGCCAGCATCTGGCTGGCCTGGCGCATGCGCACCTGCAACAGGTATTCGTTGGGCGAGATGCCATGGCTCTGCTTGAAAACCGCGGAAAAATAGTTGTAGTTGATGCCGAGATACTCCGACACGTCCGTCAGGGTTATGCTCGAATAGTTGTTGCGGATGTAGTCGATCGCGTAGCGGACGTAATCCTGCTTGTTGTGCAGCGGACGATGGCCCTTCTGCCTGCCGTCCCTGCGCTCCCAGTCCCGGGACTCGATGGCCGTCGCGATGAACTGGAGCAGCAGCCCGAAGCGTCTGAGCGCCGCCGAGTGGGTCAGCTGGGGCGCGTCCAGGACCGCGCTGCACAGCCGGTAGAACTTGGATACCGGCACGTGGCTGTCGAGGCAGTAGACACCCTCCTCGAAGCCCGCCTCCCGCATCAGCGCCCCGGCCCGGGCGCCGCTGAAGGACATCCAGCAGTACGTCCACGGATCCTGCGGATCGGGATAATAGGTGATCTTTTTCCCCGGCTTGATCAGGAAGAGCTGTCCCTCCCGCAGCCGTGCCGAAAACCCGTCCGTCTCCAGCGCGCCGCTGCCGGAAAGGATCACGTGAAGGTGGAAGTTGTCCCGGACCCGCGATTCGCGCTCCTTGTCCGCCCGGCACTGTTCGATGCCGCACAGGGTCAGGAACAGCGCCTCGCTCTGCTTCGGGCTGTGCTCCACCAGGACCCGATAGGCGGGGGTTTCATTGTAATTCCGTGAGTTCATGAGACGCGCTCCCCCCGGATGCGAACCCCTTCTTCCTTTCCCCTGCTGAGACGGACGGAGCACGGGCCTGACGGCGCGCCGCTCCGCCCGAATCGGTTGATTGCCATTACAGCTTGCCGCCGGAGGTGGCGATGCCCTCGACGAACTGTTTCTGGAAGATCAAGTACAGCACGATCATCGGCAGGCAGGCCATCGTGGCCGCGGCCATCAGCTGCGGGAAGTTGCTGGAGAACTGGCCCTGCATCTTGGCCAGGCCGGCCGACAGCGTGGTGCTCTTGGCGTCGGAGCAGACGATCATGGGCCACATCAGGTCCTTGAACGCGAACACCGCGGTGAAGATGCCCAGGGACACCATCGAGGAGCGGGTCAGCGGCATCATGATCACCAGGAACTGCTGGCCGATGTTGCAGCCATCGATGCTGGCCGCCTCTTCAAGGTCCTTTGGCAGGCCCTGGTAGCCCTGCTTGAGCAGGAAGGTGCCGAAGGCCGTCACCGCGCCGGGGAACACCAGGCCGGCGATGGTATTGATCCACTTGAGCTTGCTGACCATGATGTACTGGGGGATGATGAAGATCTGGCCCGGCACCATCATCTGGATCAGCACCATGGCAAACAGTATCTTCTTGCCCGGGAACTCCAGCCGACCGAAAGCGTAGCCCGCCATGGTGGCGGTCAGCACCGCGCAGAGGACGCGGAAGAGGATCATCAAAAGCGTGTTCTTGTAGAGCAGCAGGAAGTTGTAGCTGTTCCACACCGTCACGAAGTTGTCAAAGTGCCAGGTTGACGGCAGTATGACAAAGGGATCGATGGCGGTGGATTCCGACTGGGTCTTGAACGCCGTGAGCACCATCCAGAGGAAGGGCACCAGCATGGTAATGGTAAACACGATCAGGAACAGGTGGATCAGTCCCTGGGTCAGCGCTTTTTTCACCTTGTAGCTTTCCATAGTTGCCCCTCCTTTCTCAGTTATAGAACACCCAGTACTTCTCCGTCTTCTGCAGCACCCAGGTGATCATCATGATCAGCACCAGCATGCAAAGCACGATGGCCGCGCCCAGGCCGCGGTTGTTGTACTGGAAGGCGTTGACGTAGAAGTAGTACACCACCGTCTGCGTCTTGGGCAGCGCCGGGTTGGACCGGTCCATCATCATGAAGATCAGGTCGAACTGCTGCAGCGCGCCGATGATGCGGGTCTGGAGGATGAAGAAGATCGTGGGGCTGAGCAGCGGTATCGTAATGCGGAAGAACTGCCTGATACCGGTCGCGCCATCGATCTCAGCGGCCTCGTAGTAGTCGTGGGGAATCTCCTGCAGGCCGGCGATCAACAGGATCATGTTGTAGCCCACGACGCTCCACACGCCGATCACGCCCAGGGAGATCCAGGCGATCTTCGGGTCGGAGACCCACGCCGTGGTGGTGTGGAACACGTTGTTGATCAGGCCGAACTGCTGGTTGTACAGGAAGCGCCACACCATGGCGATGGCCGCCGGAGCCGCCACCATGGGCAGGAAGAACACGGTGCGGTAGAAGCCGCGACAGGCGATCTTCCGGTTGAGGAACACCGCCAGCAGCAGCGCGAAGGCCACCGAGAAGGGCACCTCGATCAGGGCATACTTGAAGGTGTTCAGCAGGCTGCTCCAGAACTCGCCGCCCTTGAGCACCGTGACATAGTTCTGAAGGCCCACGAAGATGTTGCCCATGCCGAAGTCGCCGGTCTTGAAGAAGGACTGGTAGATCGTATTGAAGATCGGGTAGAAGTTCAACACGATCAGTCCGATCATGGTCGGGGCGACGAAAGCCAGCCCCCACTTGGCCTGGCTCTTCTGACTTGGCGTCATCTTGCGTCTCGTCTTTTCCATGAACCAAACCTCCTATTCTCTGGAATGTGGATACGCCCAAGGCCCAGGGGCCTTGGGCGTATGGTTCAGGGGGTTATTCCTGGGCCAGCAGGGCGTTCATGTCGCCCGCCATGCGGTTCAGCGTATCGTTCATGAGGGAGGGATCGTTCCAGACGGCCACCAGGTCGCTGGTGGCCTGATCCTCCCAACGGGTGGTGTACTTGCTGTAGGGACGGAACACCAGGGTGCCCTCGGTCTCCATCTTCAGGAAGGCGGAGATGTCCATGCCGGGGAAGGCGTTCATGAAGGCGTCGGAGCAGCCGATATAGCCGGCCATGGTCACGCCCAGCTCGGCCTGCTTCAGCTGCATTTCCTTGCTGGAGAACCACTCGATCAGGCTCCAGGCCGCGGCAGGATCCTTCACGTCGGCGGAGGCGGACCAGCCCAGGCCGTTGTAGATGGAGACGCGCTCGCCCTCATCGCACTGGCCGTTGCCGTTCACGTCCTCGTAGGGCAGCATGGCCCAGGCGTAATCGTCGTGGTTGTCGTCGGTGTAGAACTGGCTGATCATCCAGCTGCCCTCGGTGTCCATGGCGATCTTCTTGTTCAGGAACAGGCGGTCCTTGCCGTTCTCGGCCAGCATCTGCTGGGGCGCCCAGGCGTTATTGAACAGGGTGCCCATGAACTCGAAGGCCTTCAGGGTGTTGGGATCATTCCAGCCGGAGGTCTTCTTGTCGTCGGAGATCACGAAGCCGCCGAAATCGTAAATGATGTTGTAGAAGGTATCCTGGTTGTTGCCGGTGTTGCAGGCGCCGCCGTAGACTTCGCCGCCGGAGGCTTCGGTGATCTTCTCGGCCGCGGCCTTGTAGTCCTCCCAGGTCCAGGTATCGGAGGGATACTCCACACCGTACTGGTCGAAGAGGGCCTTGTTGTACAGCAGGGCGATGGTGTCATGGTCCTTCGCCACGGCATAGTTCCTGCCATCCTTGCTGTACAGGTCGGTGATGCCCTGGTAGTAGTTCTCCAGGTTCACGACCTCGCTGTTTGCGATGTAGTCGGTCAGGTCCAGCAGCTTGCCGGCGTTCATGTACATCTCGGCATTGTTGGAGTGCATCCAGAACACGTCGGGCATGTCGCCGCCGGAAGCGCCGGCCTCCAGCAGGGTCCAGTAGTTGCCCCAGTCGACGACCTGGATGTTGACCTTCACGCCGCTCTGGGCGGTCCACTCGTCAGCGATCTCCTGCAGGCCGGCCAGCTGGTTGTTATCCCAGATCTTGACCTCCAGCGTGTCCACGGAGAAGCCCTCGGCCATAGAGGCGGTTGCGCACAGCAGCATCGACACTGCCAGCAGGACGGACAACAGGACTTTCACGTTCTTCATGGGTGAATCCTCCTTATCTATTTATCATTCACGTGTTAACCACGTGAAAGAATTCATGATTGCTTAATATCATGATAAGGGGAATTAACACAGATTCATATGGCGATTTTTAAGTTGTATATGGCAATTTCCCAGCACAAATGAATTTCACCATAGTAAGTTCTGACAACCGTCCGGGCCAGCCCCCGCCGGTCCGTCCGGCGGGTCACAGGGCCAGGCGCATCCGGTACTGCACCGACGTCAGCCGCCGGCCGATAAAGCGCTTGTCGACCACCAGGCTGTGTTCGCTGGTTCGTATGGGTAACATGTTCTTGACCATGTTACCGCCGATGTGGCCGGCATCCTTGGAGGACAGGTTTCCGTTGTAGCCCTGGTTCAGGGTGATGCCCAGCTCGTTGGCCACCTCGTGCTTCATGTTGCGCATCGCCTCGCGCGCCTCGGGAACGTTGATCTGGTTGTTGGAATTGTTGTTCGCCATTTTGAATGACTCCTTTCATGTCGTTTCGACCTTGCGGCGCTTGTGCCGTTCAGCCTGCAACTATTTTGACCGAAGTCTGTGAAAATACGCTGGAAATTGGTCACTGTCATTCAATTCAAGTTATGGAAAATTATGATTTGACAGCCCCGTCCACGAGGTTTCGGGATAATGTCACGTTGTCGTCCCCGTTAGGCGACAATCCCATGGTATAGTATTTGGTGGTAAGTATTTGACATTCAACGCAATACCGGGAGGCAACCATGTTCAAATTCTTTGAAAGCGCTTATATAAAGAAGAAAGCGGTCCGTGCGCTTGCGGCGGCGTGCGCGCTGGCGCTGCCGATGGGCGGCCTCGCGCTGGCCGAGCCCGTCGAAGCGACGCTGGCGGAGGCGCTGGCCGACGCCCCGGCGGCGATGGACGTGCTGGACGACGAGCGGGATACCGTGCGCACGGCCCAGCAGCGGCTGATCGACCTGGGCCTGCTGGCCGGCACCGCCGACGGCGTCTACGGCCCCAAGACCGGCGACGCCCTGCGCACCTACCAGGCCCAGAACGGGCTGAACGCCTCGGGCCACCTGGACGCGGCGACGCTGGAGCGCCTGACCCATGTGGACATGAACAGCCTCACCGCCAAGGACGTGCAGCAGCGGCTGATCGACCTGGGCTACCTCCAGGGCACGGCGGACGGCGTCATCGGCCCCCGTTCCGTCGCGGCGCTGAAGCAGTTCCAGGGTCTCAACGGCCTCAAGCCCAACGGCAAGGCCAGCGAGGAGACCCTCCGGGCGCTGTACGCCGCCGACGCCGTCGCCCTGCCGGGGACCCTGTCCCAGGGCAGCAAGGGCGAGGCGGTCGGCCGCCTGCAGAAGAAGCTGGCCCAGCTTGGCTTCTACGAGGGCGAGGCCGACGAGAGCTACGGCCAGTCCACCGCGAACGCCGTGGCTTCCTTCCAGCGGCACCTGCTCGCCCAGGGCGCGTCCGCCGACGACATCACCGACGACGGCACGGCCAGCCCGATGACCCAGTACCGGCTGTACGCCGACGACTACTCCACCTACCTGCACGACGTCGCCCCGGGCCAGAGCGACAGCGAAGCCCTGCGCATCGAACGCCGCCTGAACCAGCTGGGCTACACCGACCTTCCCGCCGACGACGTGCTGGACGACGACAGCGTGGCCGCGCTGATGCTGTTCAAGGGCGAGGCCGAGGTGGACACCCCCGACGCCACCGACAAGGCCACCATCGACGCGCTGTTCTCCAAAAACGCGCCCGTGGCCGAATTCTGCGTGCCCCACGCCATCGCCAAGGGCGACAGCGGCCAGGTGGTGCGGGACGAGGAGGAGGAGCTGGTTCGCGGCGGCAAGATGACGAAGATGCCCACCGGCCAGGACGGCGACGCCGGGGG